>NZ_WHJF01000053.1:0-46561 GCF_011682185.1 Massilia genomosp. 1 | reverse complement strand
AGCTGCTCTAGGGTAGAATTCATGTCGGGCAAGGTGTGTTCGTGCTGATAGGGTAGGTTTTTAGATAACTCCCATTCTATCAATCACTTACGGCATTCTTGCCCTTTTTTGTGCAAAATTCAGGCTAAAGATCCATTTCGGCGATGTGAAAAATACATGTCAGTGTAGTACGCGAGCGTGTCCACCCATGTCCTCTGCAGATCAAAAGGACGATCGTACTCTGTCCCATCCGTTGCCTGACCAAAACAGGCGGCGCACTCACTTTAGGAACTGAAGATGAAGAATGTTTTCCAAACTGGCCCAATGCCAGTCGAGGTCTATTCCACTACTCCCTCAGTTGTTGCGGGCAATCCCATCGGCTTCTGTGTCTCCGTCACACAGCCAGGTCCTGACGTTCTCGTGGAGGTCTACCGATCCAGTCAACTCGCTTATTGGGACATTCAGTTTGGTACCCAGGCAGACCTCCTCTACCAAGGTGACTATCGCACTCGCATTTCCGTGCGCGAAGGCCAAGAGCCAATCTTCCAGGTGATCGTGGAGTCACTGAGCCAGCGAATTCCCCCCCAAGTGGGGTCGAACGGATGTGGATGGACGGTGTCGGCAACTTGGCAGACGCCCAAGAACTTAGTGTCCAGCGTCTACATCGCCAAAGCGACACAGGGTTCTGAATCCTCATACTCACTCTTCGTGGTTCGCAGCGAAGCACCAGGAATCAATAGCAAGGTGTTGTGCCAGCTATCGCTCAACACTTACCAGGCCTACAACCCTTGGGGAGGTCAGTGCTTCTACGGCCCACCGATCGCCGAAAGCGATCCCGAAAATCCCCCAGTCGTCTCCTTCGAGAGGCCTTGTTCTCTCTGGGATTACATGCTTTACGACGAGCCGATTGTCACGTGGCTCGAAGCGAATTCCTCGGTGGAGTTTTGCACCAACTGGGATGTTCATACCGATCCATTGCTTCTTACACCCTATCAACTCTTCGTGAGTTGTGGTCACGACGAGTACTGGTCGGGAGCCATGCGCAACAGCGTGGAGGCGTTTGCGAACGCAGGCGGCAATGTCCTGTTTTTGAGTGGCAACACCATGTACCGCCCTGTCGACTTCGTCGGACTGACAATGACACGAAACGCGATAACTTGGCAAGCCCTCAATCGTCCAGAGGCGCTGACAACGGGCGCCAACTGGTCAGCAGGGCGCTGGAGTAGCCCCTTGCCCCGGCGCGGTTACGTCGTCTCGATTCCAGACCATTGGATTTTTGACGGGACCAAGCTTCCAAAGGGCGCTGTTCTGGGAGAGCAAACGGGAATTATTGGCTACGAGACCGACGCCGCCACGGTTCCTCCCTCACCGGCGAATGTGGTCACGCTCGCAGAAGCGGACCTTAGTGAATGGTTCGACCAGCGCGGCAAGGCCGGCTTGACGGCATACTGGCGTGAACAAGGCTACATCCTGTCGACGTCCACCACAGGTTGGGGGCAGGGACTCAGGAGTGGCGGTGAGCCCGCCGTCGTGCAGGTCATGCGTAACCTCGTGGGACGGATGAAAGTTCGCTTCGGAATCGTGTACGCGGTTCAGGGCGACAAATTGGTTTGGTACCGGGACAGGGATCAGTATGGAGACGGCGATATTGGCGTCAGCAAGTCGATTGGCAGCGATGGGGGCTGGGATAAGTTCAAAAACATTTTCAGTGATGAGACTGGCAACATCTACGGTTTAACTACTGGCGGCGATCTTCTACGCTATCGTGACTCGCATCGCGACGGCTCCGGCGACGTCCGGGATCCGGTCATCGCTGGGCACGCTATCTGGTCTGCGTTCAAATTTGTGTTTGCCGGCGGAGATGGCGTTCTCTACGCCGTTTCCACAACGGGGGACTTGCATTGGTACAAGGACGAACTCCAGCCCAACGGCGGGTCGATCAGCGGCGGCGCTACCATCGGCCATGGCGGATGGGCGGACTACAAATTCGTCTTCAACGGCGGCGGCGGCATCATCTACGCCATCTCGAACGGCGGCGAGCTCTACTGGTACCGTGACAGCCATCGCGACGGAACTGGTGATGTGGGGACGGGGAGGCAGATTGGCGCCAGCGGTTGGAACAAATTTAAAAATGTCTTTGGAGACTCAACTGGGAACCTGTACGCCATAGATGGCGATAGCGGCAATCTGTTGAGGTACAAGGATACCGCGCGGGACGGGACCGGTAGCGTTGACGTCAACGCGGGCCACACTATCGGCAAACGGGGCTGGCAGGACCTGACCTTTGCTTTTTCGGGATCCTAGCCCGACGACGCGGCGGTGTACTTGGCGCGAAACTCCTCCATGCTGCGGATGATGATGCTGGCGCGTTTAAGGACTCCGTCGCCTTGTTTGGCAAAGTCGAAATGGCTGGATATGCTGGGCGTGTTCGCGGAGTTTGAAACCAACGTCCGGCGAGAGCGCCAGCTCGAAGGCATCCCCGCCGCGAAGGTGCGCGGCGCCTACCATGGGCGCAAGCCATCGGTCGATTCCGCAGAGGTCCAGCGCCTGCACGTTGAAGAGAAACTGGGCGCGACGGAGATCGCGCGGCGGCTCGGCGTCGGCCGCGCCTCGGTGTACCGCGCGCTGGCCCGCCATGAGCGGCCGGCGTGAGGCGATTCCCGTCGATTCGCTGCTGCAACTACGGCAGCGGCTGGACCGTCTGCCGCCCAAGAGCCCAGAGCGGGCGGCCCAGATCGGTCCAGTTGCACCTGACGCTGGCGCTCGAGGCGGGCTAGCAGACGGGCGAGAAGCCGGTCACGGCGGAATTGGTGGAGACGGTGCTGGCGCGCCACGGCTACCGGCTCATCAAAACAGACCAGGGCGCCATCGACGTCCGCCTCTTCAAGCATGTCTTTCGCGTCGATGAATATGCGGACCATCGAGACATCTTCAAACACGATGCCATCGCGCGTCAGCTGCCTGCCAACCACCTCGTCGAGCGCGATGCGGATCGTGTTCACGGCTTGCCGAAGAACAGATAAAACGTCTGGTTGCCGCGTTCCCCAACGCCGACCGCCACGGTGAACGGTCCCAGCGCGGTATTGACCGCGCCGAACAGGGAACCGGCGAACTGCGCCCGTTCCATCTGTTCGCCGTTCAAACGCCGCGTCATCTTGCCCAGTTCCACCGAACCGCCCAGATACACAGCGCGCATGCCCAGCAAGGTCATCTTGCGCGTGTACACGCCGCGCCCGAACAGATAATCGCCGCCGAGGAACTGGCGCGCCTGGTAGCCGGACAAATTCAAAAACCCACCCAGCGAAAACAATTCCATCAGCGGTAAATCGTCGCCCCACAGATGGCCCGCGCGCCCGGCCACGCTGAACCGGTGCGGGCCCCGGTTCCAGGCCATTTCGTGCCCCATTTCGAGCCGCTTGTATTCGACCGTGGCGCCGACCGAGGTCGGGGCAAGGCGCGCGTTCACAAAGCTGTAATTGCCGGTCGATGGAAACACCCAATCGTCCAGGCGATCCTGCACGTATTCGAACTTGATGACGCCAATCTGGCTTTTCTCGGTGCTCAGTTGCGACACGCCGATGCTCGGGTCCGAGCGTTCGGTACCGCGTTCCAGCCCCACCTTGAAGGTGCTGTCGTCATCGACGTGATTGACCAGATCGATGCCGATGGACGCCTGCTTGGCGCTGTAGGTCGCCACCGCCTTGTCGTTGATGATCAGGTTATCCTTGTTCTGCGAAAAACGCAGCGACGGCGCCACGTACCAGCGGCTTTCACCGCCCAGCGGCTGGTACAGCTGCGAGGTAAACGAGTTGACCTGGCCGAGCGAAACAGTATTGCGCCATTCCAGCCCGGAGCGCGTCAGCCATTTGCCGCGATGCGCCAGCAGGATGGTAAAGTCGCTTTCGCCGGCCAGGTCGGTCGACAGGCGCACGCCTGCTTGCAGGTAATTCGGCCCCCATTCCTTTTCGACCGGTTCGATCACCAGGGTGCGCCCTTCCGGTCCGTATTCGAAACGGTGCGTGACGTTTTCGAAGTCGCCGGTCGAATACAGGCTGTTCATATTGGCGTGCAATTCCGCCGTGCTGAACGCCTGGCCCGCCTTGATCGAGAATTTGCGGTGAATATACCCCTCGCTGACATGTTTCAGCTGTTTTGTATCGATGCGCACTGAATTGACCTTGACCACCGCCGGATGGCGCGCCGCGCGCGCGGCCAGGTGCGCCTTGAAATCGGCCTCGGACAAGGCCAGCGGCGCCAGGCGGTCGGCCACCACGCGCGCGGCGGCCTCGCCCATGTCGATGGTCCTGGCGGAGTTTTCGAAGTCGGCCGCGCTGAAATCGCCCAGCTGCGGCAGGATCAGCACGTCTTTCGGCGTCAGTTCGCGCAGCGAGGCTTCGACATTCTGCTCGGTAAGGATATTGAGCATCTGCTGGCCAACGCCGAAGGCCGAGACGATCTTGTCGCGCTTGAGCAGCGGCGTGCCGAGGTTGACGGCAATCACAATGTCGGCTCCCATGGCGCGCACCACGTCGACCGGCAGGTTGCGCACCAGGCCGCCATCGAGCAGGGCGCGGTCGTCGATCTCGACCGGGGCGAACACGCCCGGCACCGACATGCTGGCCCGCATCGCGCGCGCGATGCCGCCGCGTTCGAGCACGACCATCTTGCCGTTTTCGATATCGGTGGCAATCGCGCGGAAGGGAATGTCGAGCTCGTCGAAGTGGGTGACGTCGCCGGTTTTCGCAGCCAGGGTGTTGAAGAAGAATTCGATCTGCTGGCCGTAGTTCAGGCCGCGCGGCAGGCGCATTTCGGCGTCGGAAAAGCCGATCTCGCCGCTGACGATGTTCTTGCGCTCGGTCGCCTTGGCATAGGTGGAACGCTCCAGGCGCGGCGGGCTGTCGGTGAGGACATTGTTCCATTCCACGGCGGCGATGCGTTTTTCCAGCTCGTCCGGACGGTTGCCCATGGCGTAGGCTCCGGCCACGATCGAGCCCATGCTGGTGCCGACGACATAGTCGACCGGGATGCGCATGTCTTCGAGGACTTTGAGCACGCCGATGTGGGCCACGCCGCGCGCGCCGCCGCCGGATAACACCAGGCCGATTTTGGGACGGCGGGGTGGGTCGGCGGCGAGGACGGTGGCGTGGAAGACGGCGAGGATGAGGAAGACGGAGGCGTGGAAGGCGCGCATGAAATGGATGATGGAGGTTGAGTAACCCCCGTCGTTCCCGCGAAGGCGGGAACCCAAGTTTGTTGAGCCGCTAGTGGCTGCAGTACGAAATTGGGTTCCCGCCTGCGCGGGAACGACGGGGGCTTAAATTGGCTTTGCCTTCGAATCCCGCCTGTGGGGACCGTTTACTCTGGCCGCAGCGGTGTGAATGCATCCTTGCCGACGACGGTATTCCACTGCCGGACTTTATACCCGGTCACCACGCCATGCAGCAGGTAGGGATCGGCCTTGGCAAACGCCTCGACCAGCGCCGGCGATTCGGCCTGGAAGAACAGCACCGACATATCGGCCGGATCGGAAAACGCCCCGCCCATGATCAATTCTCCGCGTTCCTGCGCTTCCCACGCCAGTTTCAGGTGCTCGTTGCGGTACTTGCCGCGCGTTTCAAGATAATCCGGGGCCAGCTCGTAACATAACAAATAGTGCATGCAATCTCCGTCAAAACGCCATCATAAAAACCGGTCGAGAATCTTCCGGCTGTGCTTGTCGATGGTGAACATATCGCGGATCAAGAACTGGATGCCGTGGTTATCGGCCACCAGCAGCGACGCATCGCCGATCCGGCGGATATCTTCTTCGCCCTTGAGCGTGAACGCGGTATCACCCCGGTCGGTCTTGACTTCCCATGTGCAGGGCGTGGCAAAACTGCTGACACTGACAATATGGTGAATCACCGGCATGAATTCGCGCCCATCGAGTTCATCTTGCACCAATTCGCGGATTGCCGCTGGCAGTGCCGCCAAACTGTCGATCCAGCCGACTTCCTTGCCATTGGTCAGCACCATCGAAATACCCTGGTCCGGCGCCTGGATCGGAAAGGCCCGCACCGGCGAGACGCCGACATGCACTTCGCCGTCTTCCGCCGTCAAGGTCAATTTACCGAAACTGTCGCGGCTTAATGTGAATACCGAGCTTGCTGCGCTTGCCATCATCAATCCTTGTCGTCCATATCCGTATCGACGTTGCGCGCCTGCGCTTCGTACAAGCGGAAATATGCGCCTTCACGCGCCATCAATTCGTCGTGACTACCCTCTTCCATCACCACCCCGCGGTCCAGCACCACCAGCCGGTCGGCCCGGTGCAAGGTCGACAGACGGTGCGCAATGGCGATCGTGGTGCGGCCCTGCACCAGGTTATCGAGCGCTTTCTGGATTTCTTTTTCGGTTTCCGAATCGACCGAGGAAGTCGCTTCATCCATGATCAGGATGCGCGGATCGATCAGCAAGGCGCGCGCAATCGAAATGCGCTGGCGTTCGCCGCCCGACAAGCCCTGCCCGCGCTCGCCCACCATCGAATCGTAGCCCTGCGGCAGGCGCAAAATGAATTCGTGCGCATGCGCCGCGCGCGCCGACGCGATGATTTCCTCGCGCGTCGCATGCGGCTTGCCGTAGGCGATATTTTCGGCGATCGTGCCGAAGAACAAAAACGGCTCCTGCAACACCAGCCCGATATTCTTGCGGTAATCCGACACCGCGAACGAACGGATATCGACGCCATCGAGCAGGATCGCCCCTTCCGACACGTCATAAAAGCGGCAGATCAGGTTGACCAGGGTGCTCTTGCCCGATCCGCTATGCCCCACCAGGCCCACGAATTCGCCGGCCTTGATATTGAGCGAAATGCCGCGATTGACCGCGCGGTTGCCGTAGCGGAAACCGACTTCGCGCAAATCGATGCGCCCTTCGATCTTATCGAGCTTGACCGGATTGGCCGGTTCCGGAACGCTCGATACATGGTCGAGAATATCGAAAATGCGCTTCGCGGCCGATGCCGATTTCTGCGTCACCGAGACAATGCGGCTCATCGAATCGAGCCGGCCATAAAACCGGCTGCTGTAGGTAATGAACAAGGTCAGCACGCCAACCGTGATGTTCTTGTTCGATACCAGCCAGATGCCGAATACCCACACCACCAGCAAACCGAGTTCGGTCAGGAACGAGACGGTCGGCGAAAACAGCGACCAGACCCGGTTCAACTTGTCATTGACGGCCAGGTTATGCTTGTTGGCATCGCGAAAACGCGTCGCTTCGCGCTGTTCCTGGGCGAACGCCTTGACCACGCGCACGCCGGGAATGGTATCGGCCAGCACATTCGTCACTTCGCCCCAGACCCGGTCGATTTTCTCGAAGCCGGTACGCAGGCGGTCGCGCACGATGTGGATCATCCACGCGATAAACGGCAGCGGCACCAGGGTAATCACAGCGAGCATCGGATTGATCGAACACAGGATCACCCCGGTCATGATAATCATCAGCACGTCCGACGCAAAATCGAGCAGGTGCAAGGACAAGAACACGCAGATGCGGTCGCTGCCGCTACCGATGCGCGACATCAAATCGCCGGTGCGCTTGCCGCCGAAATACTCCAGCGACAGCTTCATCAAGTGCTCATACGTGGCCGAGCGCAGGTCGGCGCCCATCCGTTCCGACACCAGCGCCAGCACATAGGTCTTGCCCCAGCCCAGCAGCCAGGCCAGCACGGCCGAGCCGAACAGGCCGGCCATGTACATCCACACCAGGTGCTGGTCGACCGGCTGCCCGTTCTGGAACGGTATCAACACATTATCCATCAGCGGCATGGTCAGATACGGCGGTATCATATGCGCCGCGGTACTGGCCAGCATCAGGAAAAAGCCGAGCGAGAGTTGCCCGCTGTACGGCCTGGCAAAGCGCCACAGGCGCAACAGGGTCCAGGTCGACGGCGGCGTGTACAGCACCTTGGTGCAGATCGGGCATTCATCCTGCCCCGGTTCCAGGGGCGCCTTGCAGCTCGGGCACACATCCTGCTCGGCCGACTGCACCGGCAAGCCGCTCAGGAAACTGTCGCGCTGCTCGCTGAAATGGTCGAGCACGCGGATCGCGTGCAGGTTCTGCCCCAAGGTGAAGCGCCAGGAGTCCAGCAAACCTTGTTCGTCGAACAATTGCAGATGGCCGACACCGGCGTGATCGTGGTGGGTGAGCGACAATCCGGGACGGAAAGCCCACTCGCGCCACGCGCTTTCACCGGGCGCGCGCGCCAGCAAACGGCGGCTGGTGACCAGCACCAAGCCTTTTTTGAAATGCAATTTGGCATCGAGGTCAACCTCGACGCCACTTAAAACGTTTTCCCCTGGTGCAAGTTTTTTAGCGACCTCAGCCTGCCAGTGTTCAGGCAGGGAAAGCGGCCCGGTGGCCGTCGTCATAGGAGAAACAGATGGATCTATAGTCATCGTAGTGCGGTTCCGGCTCTGGGCCACGAATTTACGGGCGGAAATTGTTCAACGTGGGCGCCGGCAGCAGGGCTCCCTGGAATGCCGCACCGGCATGCTGCGGAGCAGGCCCGCGCGACGCGTTCGGGAATCCAGACTGGCAGAAATCGGTTCAGCACGGTAAGCTTCGTCTCTAGCAAGTATACAACATGATGCGCTTCGAAAAGCCTCACGAGGTCTTAGGGCGTGAACAACGCCAAGCCTGTTATCAAGAAATAACGACATGACAAAGAAGAAAGAAATCAGTGTTCTGCGGGTAAGCCACCTGCGCGGACCCAACATCTGGACCTATCGCCCGGTGATCGAGGCGTGGCTGGATATTGGCGAGCTGGAAGAGTTTCCGTCGAACCTGCTGCCCGGCCTGTACGAGCGCCTGACCGCGTTGCTGCCGGGCCTGATCGAACACCGTTGCGGCGTGGGCGAGCGCGGCGGCTTTTTGGAGCGCCTGCGCGAAGGCACCTGGTCCGGCCACATCCTCGAACATGTCGTTCTTGAACTGCAAAACCTGGCGGGCATGCGCACCGGTTTCGGCAAGACCCGCTCCACCGGCCAGCGCGGCGTCTACAAGATGGCCTTCCGCACGCGCCAGCCGGAAGTCGGCCTGGCCGCGCTCGAGACCGGGCGCGCGCTGTTGATGGCCGCCATCGACGACACGCCGTTCGACCTGGACGCCGCCGTCGCCAAGCTGAAAGACATCGCCGACCGCCACTGCCTCGGTCCCAGCACGGCGCACATCGTCGAAGCGGCCACCGAGCGCAAGATTCCGTTCATCCGGCTCACCGACGGCAACCTGGTGCAGCTTGGCCACGGCGCCGCCCAGCGCCGCATCTGGACCGCCGAAACCGACCGCACCAGCGCGATTGCCGAAAGCATCGCCAGCGACAAGGACCTGACCAAGACCTTGCTGCAATCGTGCGGCGTGCCGGTGCCCGAGGGCAGCCTGGTACGCAGTGCGGAGCAAGCGTGGGAAGAAGCGCAGGACATCGGCCTGCCGGTCGTGCTCAAACCCTACGACGGCAACCACGGACGCGGCGTCTCGCTCAACCTGATGACCCAGGCCGACGTCGAAAAAGCCTACCACCTGGCCGCGCGCAAAGGCGACAGCGCCAGCGTCATCGTCGAGCGCTTCATCCCCGGCGACGAACACCGCCTGCTGGTGGTGGGCACGCGCATGGTCGCCGCGGCCAAGGGCGAGTCGCTGTGGGTCACCGGCGACGGCACGGGCGACATCATCGCGCTGGTCAACAAGCAGATCAACACCGACCCGCGCCGCGGCGAAGGCGAAGACGCGCCACTGAACCCGGTCAAGCCCGACGTCGCGGCCGAAATCATCCTCGAACTCGAACGCCAGGGCATGAGCGCGCACTCGGTGCCGCTGGCCGGCCAGAAGGTGCTGATCCAACCGAACGGCAACGTCGCCATCGACGTCACCGACCAGGTACACCCGTCGATCGCGCACGCCGCCGCACTGGCCGCGCGCATCGTCGGCCTGGACATCGCCGGCATCGACCTGGTGGCCGAAGACATTACCCGCCCGCTCGACGAACAGCGCGGCGCCATCATCGAAGTCAACGCCAGCCCGGGCCTGCTGGCCCACCTGAAACCCGGCCAGGGCGCGACGCGCCCGGTCGGCACGGCCATCATCGCGCACCTGTTCGCCGAGGGCGAAAGCGGGCGCATTCCCATCATCGGCGTGACCGGCACCAAGGGGACCAGCCTGATTGCGCGCCTGATCGGCTGCCTGATCAACCTGACCGGCAAGCACACGGGCGTGGTCAGCGGCCAGGGCCTGTTCCTCGACCAGCGCCAGGTCTCGGGCGAGAACGCCATGACCTTCGACGCCGGCCAGCGCCTGCTGATCAACCGCACCGTCGAAGCGGCTGTTTTCGAAAGCAACGCGCGCATGATCCTGGCCGAAGGCCTGGCCTACGACAAGTGCATGGTGGGCGTGGTGACCGACATGGAAGGCCAGGAAGCGCTGGCCGAATTCCACATCCATGACGCCGACGGCATGGCCAACGTGATCCGCAGCCAGGTCGACGTGATCCTGCCGGACGGCGCGGCAGTGCTCAACGGCGCCGACGCGCGCGTGGCGCAACTGGCCGGCTTGTGCGACGGGCGCGTGATTTTCTACGCGGTCGACCCCGAGTTGCCGGTCATCGTGGCGCACCGCGCCGCCGGCGAACGCGCGGTATTCATGCGCGGCCAGGACGTGCTGCTCGGCGACGGCGCGAGCGAGACGGTGCTGCTGCGCATGTCCACGCTCAAGCCGGGCACCGCCCAGTATCCCGAAACGGTGCTGGCGGCAGTGGCGGCGGCATGGGCGCTCGATGTTCCGCCCGCGCTGATCGGCGCCGGCCTGCGCACCTTCGACACGGCGACGACCAAACCCACCAAAGCCAAACTTTAACAACACAGCGCCCGGCCAGACGGCCGGGCTGCCGGCAGTGTCAACGCCCGAGGGCGCAGCGACGCACCAGCGCAACACTTAGGATGAAACGCTTTATGGAAGTATCTCGCGTACGGGCCCTGCGCGGCCCCAACCTCTGGAGCCACCACACCTCGATCGAAGCGATCGTCGCCTGCACCAGTGCCGAACAGGATGTCGGCGCCCTGCCCGACTTCGAAGAACGCCTGCGCGCGCGCTTCCCCGAAATGAGCCCGCTGCAAACGCTCGGCCACCACGACCGCATCGCCATGGCCCAGGTGCTGGAACTGGCGGCGCTCGGCCTGCAGGCGCAGGCTGGCTGTCCGGTCACCTTCAGCCGCACCACCGCCACGCCCGAAGAAGGCATCTTCCAGGTCGTGGTCGAGTATTCCGAAGAAGTGGTCGGCCGCCTGGCCATGGACCTGGCCGCGCAACTGTGCGCCGCCGCCGCCGCCGACACCCCGTTCGACCTTGGCGCCGCCCTCCTGCAACTGCGCGACCTCGACGAAGACGTCCGCCTGGGGCCGAGCACCGGCGCCATCGTGCAAGCCGCCGTGGCGCGCAACATCCCGTTCCGGCGCCTGACCGACGGCAGCCTGGTCATGTTCGGCTGGGGCAGCCGTCAGCGCAAGATCCAGGCCGCCGAAATCGACAGCACCGGCGCGATTGCCGAATCGATCGCGCAGGACAAGGAACTGACCAAACAACTGCTGCACGCGGCCGGCGTGCCGGTGCCGCTCGGCCGCGTGGCCGCCGACCCGGACGACGCCTGGGCCGCCGCGCTCGAGATCGGCCTGCCGGTCGTGATCAAGCCGAAGGACGGCAACCAGGGCAAGGGCGTCACCGTCAACGTCACCACGCGCGAACAACTGGTGGCCGGCTACCACGCCGCCGCCGAATTTCGCGACCATATCCTGGTCGAACGCTACCTGCCCGGCCACGACTTCCGCCTGCTCGTCATCGGCAACAAACTCATTGCCGCCGCCCGGCGCGACCCGCCGATCGTCGTTGGCGACGGCAAGCACACCGTGCGCGAACTGGTCGACCAGGTCAACCTCGACCCGCGCCGCGGGAATGGCCATTCGACCTCGCTGACCAAGATCCGCTTCGACGACATCGCGCTGGCCAGCCTGTCCAAGCAAGGCCTGGTGGCCGAATCGGTCGCCGCCAAGGGCCAGCGCGTGATCCTGCGCAATAACGCCAACCTCTCGACCGGGGGCGCCGCCAGCGACGTCACCGACGACGTACACCCGGAAGTGGCCGCGCGCGCGATCGCCGCCGCCCATATGATCGGGCTGGACATCTGCGGCGTCGACCTGGTATGCGACAGCGTACTCAAACCGATCGAAGAACAGAACGGCGGCATCGTCGAAGTCAACGCCGCCCCCGGCTTGCGCATGCACCTGTCGCCCTCGTTCGGCAAAGGCCGCCCGGTCGGCGAAGCGATCATCGCATCGATGTTCGCCGACGGCGACGACGGCCGCATTCCGGTGGTCGCCGTGACCGGCACCAACGGCAAGACCACCACAGTGCGCCTGATCGCCCACCTGCTCACCGCCGGCGGCCTGCGCACCGGCATGACCAACACCGACGGCGTCTACATCGAAGGGCGGCGCATCGACAGCGGCGACTGCAGCGGCCCGCGCAGCGCGCGCAACGTGCTGCTGCACCCCGACGTGGACGCCGCCGTGTTCGAGACCGCCCGTGGCGGCCTGCTGCGCGAAGGCCTGGCCTTCGATCGCTGCCAGGTGGCCGTGGTCACCAACATCGGCGCCGGCGACCACCTGGGCCTGAACTACATCACCACGGTCGAAGACCTGGCGGTGCTCAAGCGCGTGATCGTGCAAAATGTCGCCGACAGCGGCGTGGCGGTATTGAACGCCAACGACCCGGCGGTGGTGGGCATGGCCAACAACTGCCGTGGCAGCGTCACCTTCTTCACCGCCGATTGCGGGCACCCGGTCATGTCGACCCACCGCGCCCAGGGACAACGCGTGGTGTATGTGGACGGCGCCATGCTCGTTGCCGCGCAAGGCAAGGTCGAACACCGCATCGCGCTGGCCGACGTGCCGATCACGCGTAGCGGCAGCATCGGCTTCCAGGTCGACAACGTGATGGCATCGGTGGCGGCGGCATGGGCGGTCGGCACCAGCTGGGACGACATCCGCACCGGGCTCAAATCGTTCGCCAACGAGAGCGACAACGCCCCGGGGCGCTTCAACGTCTTCAGCTACCGCGGCGCGACCGTGATCGCCGACTACGGCCACAATCCCGACGCCATTCTGGCCTTGGTGGGCGCGGTCGAAAGCATGCCGGCCAAGCGGCGCTCGGTGGTCATCAGCGGCGCCGGCGACCGGCGTGACGAAGACATCCGCCAGCAGACCGGGATTTTGGGGGCGGCGTTCGACGACGTGCTGCTGTACCAGGACCAGTGCCAGCGCGGGCGCGCCGACGGTGAAGTCGTCGCCCTGCTGCGCCAGGGCCTGGCGGGCGCCGCGCGCACCACCCACGTGGACGAAATCAATGGCGAATTCATCGCCATCGACACCGCCCTGGCGCGCCTCGGCGAAGGCGACCTGTGCCTGATCCTGATCGACCAGGTCGACGCAGCCCTGGCCCACATCGCCGGCCGCATCGCCCAAGGCTAAGCCCCAACCGGGGTCTGACCTCTGATTCGAAACATTTCCCGTCAGAGGTCAGACAACCCGCCGAATGAAACTCCAACCTCCTACAACCGGGGTCAGAGCTTTAATTCGAAACTATTTCCAATCTAAAATTTCCGCACAGCCCCACGAGTTCACTCAAGGACGCTCTCCCTCTGTAGCTGCCCGATATCGCCCAGACTAACGACAGCATCAGCGCAAATGTCGACCGTACCCGTGAGATAAAACTGCAACTAATTGCTAATTAAAGCTCTGACCCCGGTTGAAGATTTTGATGCTTATGAGCAGTTAATTACGAATCAGAGGTCAGACCCCGGTTGTGGGAAAAGTTGCACAGGCAAAAATATTAATGTTGATAGACAGTTAAATAACATTTACACTTGGCCGCTTTAGTACCGATCAAAGATACTCGACCGCCGGCCGTGCATCGCCAGCCCGGACAGAAAGCCCAACCTTGAACCCCTTTTTCCGCCTGCAGCGCGATACCTTGCTCGGCTTGCAGCGCCTGGTCGTCGGCGGCGCCGCCTTTTACGATGTGCCGCCCGTTCATCCCTGCGTGTTTTTCGCCAATCACACCAGCCACCTCGATACCACCGGCCTGCTGGCCGCCATTCCACCGGCCATGCGCGACCGCACCCGGCCCGTCGCCGGGGCCGATTACTGGAACAAGACCGCCATGCGCCGCTACATCGCGCACACGCTGCTCAATGTGGTGCTGGTCGATCGCGAAAAAGGCGGCGCCGATGCGCTGCTGCCGCTAAAAAGCGCACTCGACCAAGGGGATTCGCTGATTGTCTTTCCCGAGGGCACGCGCAGGGATACGACCCTGCCGGGCGAGTTCAAGTCCGGCCTGTATCACTTGAGCAAGGACCGCCCGGCCTTGGCGCTGATCCCGGTGTACCAGCAAAACCTGCACCGCGCGCTGCCCAAGGGCGCGCCGTTTCCGCTGCCACTGCTGTGCCGCTCGCACTTCGGCGCGCCGCTCTACAACGAGCGCGGCGAGGACAAGGAAACCTTCATCGCCCGCATGCACCAGGCCGTTTGCGACTTGGCCGATACTTTCTGAGAAGACCACGATGACTCCCCTATTCATGCTTACCGGCCAGATCCTGCTGGCAATCCTGGTCCTCGCTTCGAGCGTCGGCTTCGTGCTGCGCCTCAGGAATCCCGGCAACGCCACCATCATCAACCTGAACGCCCGCATCAACGCGTGGTGGATCATGGCCGTCGTGCTGTTTTCGGCGCTGGTGCTGGGCCGCTATGTGACAATCGTGGTGTTCGGCTTCGCCTCGCTGATGGCGCTGCGCGAGTTCCTCACCCTCACGCCGACCAGGAAGAGCGATTACTGGCCGCTGTTCATCGCCTTTTTCATCGCCCTGCCGGCCCAGTACTGGCTGCTGTGGACCCAGTGGTACGGGCTGTTCGCGATCATGATCCCGGTGTATATCTTCTTCCTCATCTCGGCCGCCAGCGCGATCAGCCAGGATACCGATGATTTTTTGTCGCGCAACGCGCGCATCCTGTTCGCGGTGATGTTCTGCGTGTACGGCGTGAGCCACGCGCCGGCGCTGCTGATGCTCGACATCCCGAGCTTCCAGGGCCACAACGCCCAGTTGCTGTTCTTCTTCGTCTTTATCGTACAGATCAGCGATGTGCTGCAGTACATCTTCGGTAAACTCTTCGGCAAGCACAAGATGGTGCCCAAGCTGAGCCCCAACAAGACCTGGGAAGGCTTGCTCGGCGGCGGCCTGGCGACGATGGGAATCGGCGCGCTGCTGGCGTTTGTCACACCGTTCACGCCCTTGCAGGCGGCCGGCATGGCGGCGCTGATCGTCATCGGCGGCGTAATGGGCGGCCTGGTGATGTCGGGCGTGAAGCGCTCGCTCGGCGCCAAGGACTGGGGCACCGGCATCGCCGGCCACGGCGGCTACATGGACCGCCTCGATTCGCTCGGCTTCGCCGCGCCGGTCTTCTTCCACATCGTGCGCTGGATCTGGGCACTGCCCTGAGCTGATCTGCCCGTAGCCCGACTACGCCGCCCCCAACTCCCTTTTCTTCCGCGAGCATCGCCGGTCCCCGCCCTCGCCGGCGGTGGGCGGGGTTCGTCTTGATTTTCGTACAATTCCTGAAAAGATGTGTAGTTATATTTCATCGTCTTTATGCCGATCGCCAGCGGCGTCACAAAAACGACGTAGCAAGGACAAGGCTGCCGCTGCCCCCCCCCCCCTCTTCAGGAGTTGCACATGCATTCTCTCGGTAGTATTACTTCACGTTTTCCCACGCACTGTCTCATCACCGGCTTGTGCGCCACCCTGCTGGCCGCCTGTGGCGCTTCCGATGGCGCCGACAGCCACTTGCCAGCCCCGGCCACGAAGACCGAATCGGTCCGGCGCGCCTCGGTCTCGATTGCGGCCGTGGCGCCCGGCACCCTGCGCATGCATTACCGCCGCGCCCAGCGCGACGAAGCCCAGTGGGGCGTCTACTCCTGGTCCGGCCCCGCCAGGCCGAGCGTGGAGTGGATCAAGGACCGTTTCATGCTGGCCGCCAGCGACAGCTACGGCGGCTATGCGGATATTCCGGTCGACGCCACCAAAACCAGGATCGACTTCCTGCTCACCGACGGCAGCGGCAACAAGAGCTGCGCGAGCGACCAGGCCGGCGATTTTGCGCCCGACATCGCCGCGCGCGGCCAGGAGCTCTGGCTGCTCGAAGGCGACTGCAAGGTCTACACCAGCGCCCCGGCGATCAGCTTGGGCAACCTGGCCAACGCCGCCGCGCACTGGCTGTCGCTCGATACCTTGGCCTGGCCCGGCACGCCGCTTGCTGCCAGCTACAAGCTGTTTTATGCCGCCAACGGCGGCATGGGCTCCGCGCCCGATGGCGTCACCGGCGCCGATGGCAGCATCGACCTGTGCGTTGCCGGCGCCTTGTCGCCGGCGCTGCAGGCGAAGTATCCGCCCATTGCATCGCTCCCGATGGCAGCTTTGCCACCGACGCCAACGACGGCGCGGTGCGCGTGCGCGAATTCCGGGCGATGGTCAAGTCGCTGCACGAACAAGGCTTGCGGGTGACGATGGATGTGGTCTACAACCATACCAGCGGCGCGCAGCAAAGTCCCGTGTCGGTGCTCGACAGGATCGTGCCGACCTACTATTACCGCCTCAATCCGGGTGGCGCCATCACCAACGACAGCTGCTGCGCCGACACCGCCGCCGAAAACGCGATGATGGCCAAGCTGATGACCGATTCCGTCGTCACCTGGGCCACCGACTACAAGGTCGACAGCTTCCGCTTCGACATCATGGGCATGGCGCCGCTGTCGGTCATCACCGACCTGAAAGCGAAGGTCGAGCGCGCCGCCGGGCGCGATATTTACCTGTACGGCGAAGCCTGGAACTTCGGCACGATCGGCAACGACGCGCGTTTCGTGCAGGCGCGCCAGGCCAATATGTTCGGCACCGGCGTCGGCTCGTTCAAGGACCGCCTGCGCGACGCGGTGCGCGGAGGCGGCTGCTGCGATGGCGGGCTTGAGCTGATCAGCCAGCAGGGCTTCATCAACGGCGCCTTTACCGACCCGAATGCGACCAGCGTGCAAACCAGGGACGACCTGCTGCGCCTGGGCGACTTGATCAAGGTGGGTTTGTCGGGCACCCTGCGCGACTACAGCTTCACCGACCGCACCGGCGCGCTGCGCAAGAATGCGGACATCGATTATGCCGGCCAAAAAGCCGGGTTTGCGGCCAGTCCGGCCGAGACCATCAACTATGTCGAAGCGCACGACAACCAGACCTTGTTCGACCTGAATGCCTTCAAGCTGCCGCAGTCGACCAGCCTGGCCGATCGCGTGCGCGTGCAGAACCTGGGCGCGGCCATCAATATGCTCTCGCAGGGCGTGCCGTTCTTCCACGCGGGGCAGGAGATCCTGCGTTCGAAGTCGCTCGACCGCGACAGCTATAACGCGGGCGACTGGTTCAATCGCCTCGACTTTTCGTACCAGTCGAATAACTTCGGCGTCGGTTTGCCGATGGCGGGCGTGAACAAGGCCAATTGGGAATGGATGTCGCCGATTCTGGCCAATGCGCTGATCAAGCCCGATCCGGCGGCGATTGTGTCGGCGCGCGACTATTTTCTCGACCTGCTGGAGATTCGCAAAGACAGCACCCTGTTCCGCCTGCGCAGCGCGAAAGAGGTGAGCGAGCGCCTCAGGTTCCACAACACGGGACCGCAGCAGATCGCCGGTCTGATCGCGATGAGCATCGACGGGCGCCGCTATCCGGGCGCGAAGTACGGCAGCGTGGCGACCTTCTTCAACGTCGACAAGGTCGCCAGGAGCATCACGATCGATGAACTCAAAGGGCGCAAGCTGGCGCTGCACAAGGTGCAGCGCCAATCGGACCATGACCGGCTGGCGAAGACGGCGACCTACGAGCGCGCCAGCGGCACCTTCAGCATCCCGCCGCGCACGACGCTGGTGTTCGTGGAAAATGGGCCGTTCTGGCAGAACGATGACTAACTCCCCCTCGGACTGTTGATCCGTCTCCCCCTCGCCAAGGCGCCCCTCGGCGGAGGAAGACGCAAGCGCCGCCGATACCCAGATCGGTATCGGCGGCGGCAAAAACATGATTGGAGCAATTCCCGCGCGTCCCCTATGATTCGGGCAAACAAGAGCATCTAGCTCAATAACAATCATTGGAGACCCATGAACCATCCCGCGGCCGCTCCCGCGCGGCCCGTCCGATCGCCCTCAAATCCCTCGTTGTTTCATTGCTCGGCGCCGGCATGCTGACGCACCTCTCCGTGGCCGCCCAGGAAGCGATCCCCGCCCCGGCTGATACGGCGGTGGTCACCGTCAGCGGCGTGCGCAAGGCGGCGCAAAGCGCGCAAGCGATCAAGAAGAACGCCGACCAGGTGGTCGACGCCATCGTCGCCGACGATATCGGCAAGTTCCCCGACAAGAACGTGGCCGAAATCCTGCAGCGCGTCACCGGCGTGCAGATCACGCGCGGCGGCGGCGAAGCCGGCACGGTGATCATCCGCGGCCTCGGCGGCGTGGTCGCGCTCCTGAACGGGCGCGAGTTCTTTTCCGATACCGGCCGCAGCCTGTACCTGGCCGACGTGCCGGCTTCCATGCTGCAGCGGATCGATGTCTACAAGACCCAGGGCGGCGACCTGCCCGAAGGCGGCACCGCCGGCGTGATCGACGTGCGCACCAACCGCCCCTTCGATTTCAAGGGCCGGCAGATCAAGCTGAACGCGCGCGTGGAAAACCGCGACAAGGCCAAGACCAATAATCCCGACGTGAGCGCGATGTTCAGCGACCGCTGGAAAACCGGCATCGGCGACATCGACGCGCTGGTCGGGCTGTCGTACCAGCGCGGGCGCTATCACGATGAGGTGGCCTTCGCCGGTTTTCCGCTCCCGATCGACAATGGCGTGACCGGCGCCGAGAACGTCGGCCGCTTCATGGGTAACGGCGACCGCAAACGCGAAGCCGGCAACTTCGCGCTGCAATGGCGCCCGGCGCCGACCGTGGAAGTATTCGCGGAAGGCTTCCGCACGAATATCGACCACCGCTTCCAGAATAGTTTCATGATCGGTTTCCCGCCGCACTTCGCCGGCGCGACGATTACGACCAAGCCGGGCACCAACAATCTCGATACCATCACGCGCCTGAACCAGGACGCGCCGGGCTTTGCCTCAACCCAGGCCTACCAGCACGATGTGAGCAACGAGCAGGTGGCGCTGGGTGCGCGCTGGGACGCCACGCCCAACCTGCGTTTGACCACCGAGGTGGCGCGTACCGCCAGCTACTTCAAGGAGCGGCGCGTCATTTTCGATTTCGATTACACCGCGCGCGGCTTCGTGGGCGCGGTGCGCTCGGGCGGCGGCTACATGGACTTCCCGGGCACGAACATGGAAGACCCGGACGACGCCAGGTTCCGCGTGCGCGGCGGCACCGACATCGCCAACGCGCGCCAGGGCACGTCGAACGACTGGCGCGGCGATGTGGCGTACGACGCCACCGATAACGGCATCCTCGGTTTCGTGAAGGAGCTGGCCGGCGGCGTGCGCCTGGCCGAGCGCAAGGCTCAATCGCGCGGCATTCGCGACATGTGGTACGACAATAGCCCGCAAAAGGGCGCGCCGGCCAGTCAGTTCCCGGGCTTGTGGACCTTGTCGGCGCCGACCGGCGGCAACTATGGCGTACATCGCTACGTGGTGGCCGACCATAACTACATCCTCGATCACACCGACGTGGTGCGCACCATCCTGACCGGTTCGGCGGCGCAGCTGGAAGACAATCCGCTGTCGTACTACAGCGACGTGGAGCGCACATCGGCCTTGTATGCGAAGGCCAAATTCGGCTTTCACCCGGGTGTGCCGGTCAGCGGCGTGCTGGGCGCGCGCGTGGTGCGCACCGAGCAGACGCTCAAGGGCAATTCGTCGATCGTCGGCGTGGTCGCGCCGGTGTCGGTCGATACCAGCCGCACCGACGTGCTGCCGAGTTTTGCGCTGCGCGCGGACCTGGCCCAAACCCTGGTGGCGCGCGTGGTCGCCGGCCGTGCGGTCGAGCGGCCGGCATTTGCCGATTACAATCCGGCGCTGCGCCTGGTCGAAGGCGTGGCGGCGACCCCGAACTCGTCGGGCATCCTGGTCGGGCTGTACGAGAAGGAGGCCTGGTCGGCGCGCCTGGCGTACAACTGGCGCTCGAAGTTCATGGCCGAGGAGCGCTATCGCGGCAATGACAAACTGGACTTGCATGTGGCGCCCTTACGCTCGCTCGATGGCTCCTTGTCGTACCGGATCGACAAGCAGCTGACCGTGACCGTCGATGGGAACAATCTGCTGGACCAGCCGTATCACGATTACTTCAACAAGGACCCGGGCCTGGTGCGCGATACGCGCAGGTATGACCGGACCGTGGGCCTGGCCTTGCACTACAAGTATTAGTCCATCCGATGGAAGACCGGTTGCCAGCGCTCGCGATAAGCGCCGCAATCGGCACAAGAACACCCGATCGGCGCCCTCCCTGCGGCAGCATTCCCCCCGCGATGGTAAGCTTTTGCTTTTTGATAAACACGCATCGCGATCCCTTGCGAGCCACGTAGAAAGCTTCCATGAAACAGAACTATATCAACGGCGCCTGGGTCGACGGCGCTTCGTCGTCCGCCAATATCAACCCATCGAACACCAAGGACATCATCGGCCACTACGCCCAGGCCGACGCGCAGCAAACCGGGCTGGCGATCGCCGCCGCCGCCGCCGCCGCACCGGGCTGGGCGCTGTCGAACATCCAGATGCGCGCCGATGCGCTCGACAAGATCGGCAGCGAAATCCTGGCTCGAAAAGAAGAGCTCGGCACCCTGCTCTCGCGCGAAGAAGGCAAGACCCGTCCCGAAGGCATCGGCGAAGTCGCCCGCGCCGGCGCCATCTTCAAATTTTTCGCCCAGGAATGCCTGCGCCTGCGCGGCGACAAGCTGCCGTCCGTGCGCCCCAACCTCGACGTGGAAGTCACGCGCGAGCCGGTCGGCGTGGTCGCCATCATCGCGCCGTGGAATTTTCCGATCGCCATTCCATCCTGGAAAATCGCACCGGCGCTGGCCTACGGCAATTGCGTGCTGATCAAGCCGGCCGAACTGGTGCCGGCCAGCGTCTGGGCCTTGACCGACATCATCAGCCGCGCCGGCCTGCCGCCGGGCGTGTTCAACCTGGTGATGGGGCGCGGCAGCGTGGTCGGCCAGGCCTTCCTGCATGACCGCCGCGTCAACGCGATCAGCTTCACCGGCTCGGCCGCGACCGGCGCCAAGGTGGCGGCGGCCGCCATCGGGCGCATGGCCAAGGTGCAGATCGAGATGGGCGGCAAGAATCCGCTGATCGTGCTGGGCGACGCCGACCTCGCCACCGCCGTCAACTGCGCGGTGCAGGGCTCGTTCTTCTCGACCGGCCAGCGCTGCACGGCGTCGAGCCGGCTGATCGTCGAAAAAGGCATCTACCCGGCCTTTGTGGCCGCCATGAAAGAAAAACTGGCGGCCTTGACCGTTGGCGACGCGCTCGGCGCCGGCATCGATATCGGCCCGGTGGTCGACCAGAGCCAGCTCGACCAGGATATGGCATACATCGGCATCGGCCGCGAAGAAGGCGCGACCCTGGCTTTTGGGGGCGAGAGGGTCGAGTGCGCCACGCCGGGCTTTTTCCTGCGCCCGACCTTGTTCACCGATTGCAGCAACGACATGCGCATCAGCCGCGAAGAAATCTTTGGCCCGGTCGGCATGGTGATTCCGGCCGACAGCTACGAGCACGCGCTGGCGCTGGCCAACGATACCGAGTTCGGCCTGGCCAGCGGCATCGTCACCACCTCGCTCAAGCATGCGACCCACTTCAAGCGCCACGCCGAAGCGGGCATGGTGATGGTCAATGTGCCGACGGCCGGGGTCGATTATCACGTGCCGTTCGGCGGGCGCAAAGGGTCGAGCTACGGATCGCGCGAACAAGGCACGTATGCGGCCGAGTTCTTTACGACCGTCAAGACTGCCTACTGCGGGGTGTAAGCAGTCCGCGTACTCAGTTGTTGAAAGGAAGTTTGGCGCCGCCATGCCGTTCGCTGGAAGACACGGTGCGGTTGGCGCCCACGCTGACAGCACGGCGCGCGGCGGCGGCGACCATGCCAACGCCGACCAGCATCAGCGCATACATGTCGGGCTCAGGCACTGGACTGGGCGTGTCGATCCGCTCGGCGTAACATTGCCGCCCGCATCGGTCCGGCGCGACCGGCAAGCAGTCATCGACCATGACAGGCGCGCTCGCGGCCGCGGCATCGATGACGGGCTGAACTTCCGGCGCCTCGCTCTGCGTTGCGGCCATGGCAAGGGCCGGCATGGTCAACGCGGCGACCAGGATGCGTCTGAACCAGTTCGTGGAAATGACCATGCCGGAGACTCTTTGCGGACAGGAATCGGTGCTGCGCGAGCAGTCCAGATCCCAGAGTATGCCAGCCACTGCGCGCCGGTCTGCGCAATGTCAGGGAGCGCGGTCGCAGCGGCGATTTTCTCTCGCCAAAAAAATGCCCGGCATGATACGGGCATTTTTTGTTGGTCAACAGACTTGCATCAGGCAGCTTCCGCCACTTCCTCTTCCCTGGCAACATCAATGACCACTGGCTGGCGAATCAGGTAATCGAACGCGGACAATGCCGCTTTCGATCCTTCGCCGGCAGCAACGACGATCTGCTTGTACGGCACCGTGGTCACGTCGCCGGCGGCAAATACGCCAGGCAGGCTGGTGTGGCATTTGGCATCGACAACGATCTCGCCGTACTTGCTCAGTTCCAAAGTCCCTTTCAGGAATTCGGTATTCGGCACCAGGCCGATTTGCACGAACACGCCTTCCAGCGCCACGAAGTGATCGGCGCCGCTGGCGCGGTCCTTGTAGCCGAGGCCATTGACCTTCTGGCCGTCACCGGTAATCTCGGTCGTTTGCGCGTTGACGTGGATGGTCACGTTGGCGAGGCTCTTCAACTTGTTGACCAGCACCGCGTCGGCTTTCAGCGCATCGGCGAACTCGACCAAGGTGACGTGCTGGACGATACCGGCCAGGTCGATCGCCGCTTCCACACCCGAGTTGCCGCCGCCAATCACGGCAACGCGCTTGCCTTTGAATAATGGGCCGTCGCAGTGCGGGCAATACGCCACGCCCTTGTTCTTGTACTCGGCTTCGCCGGGCACGTTGACATTGCGCCAGCGCGCGCCGGTCGAGACGATCACGCTGCGCGCCTTGAGCACGCCGCCGTTTTCCATGTGTACTTCGATCAAGCCACCCGGCGTGGCGGCGGGAATGATGCGCTCGGCCCGCTGCAGGTTCATGATGTCGACTTCGTAGTGGCGCACCTGCGCCTCGAGGGCGGCGGCGAATGTGGGGCCGTCCGTTGCCAGCACCGAAATGTAGTTCTCGATGGCCATGGTGTCGTTGACCTGGCCGCCGAAGCGCTCCGCCGCCACGCCGACACGGATGCCTTTGCGGGCCGCGTACACCGCCGCCGCCGCGCCGGCCGGGCCGCCGCCGACGATCAGCATGTCGTAGGCCGACTTTTGATTGAGTTTCTTCGCTTCACGGTCAGCCGAACTCACGTCGAGCTTGGCGACGAGTTCTTCCACGGTCATATGACCGGACGTAAACATGGTGTCATTCTTGAAGACCATCGGGACCGCCATCACCTGGCGCGCCTCGACTTCGGCCGGGTACATGCCGCCATCGATGATCACGGTGCGGATCTTCGGATTGAACACCGCCATCAGGGTCGCCGCCTGCACCACGTCGGGGCAATTGTGGCAGGACAGGGACATATAGACCTCGAAATCCATCGATTCGTCGAGCGCCTTGATGGCGTCGATGACGTCCGGTTCGACCTTGGGCGGATGGCCGCCGGTCCACAGCAGGGCCAGCACCAGGGAGGTAAATTCATGGCCGAGCGGAATCGCGGCGAAGCGCACGCCGTGGGTCTCGCCTTCGCGGGCGATCACAAACGAGGGGCTGCGGCTGTCGGCGCCCGACTCGTCGACACTGACTTTATCGGACAGGCTGCTGATCTCGGCCAGCAGTTCACGCAGTTCGGCACTTTTGTCGCTGTCGTCGAGCGTGGCGATCAGACGAATCGGCGCGCGCAGGTTTTGCAAATAGCCTTGCAACTGGGTTTTTAAGGTGGCGTCAAGCATGTTGATATCCGTAAGAAAGTGCCTTGAGTTAAATCCGGGAACCGTCGGGCTGCTTCCCGGCGCAGGGAAGGCAGCGCAAGGCGCCGCGCCTTCCCCGGGGTAGTACCATTACATTGCTATTTAGATCTTGCCGACCAGGTCCAGCGATGGGGTCAGGGTTTTTGCGCCTTCATTCCACTTGGCCGGGCACACCTGGCCTGGGTTGGCGGCGACGAACTGGGCAGCTTTCAGCTTGCGCAGGGTTTCCTTGACGTCGCGGGCGATGGCGTTGTCATGGATTTCCAGGGTCTTGATTGAGCCTTCCGGATTGATGATGAAGGTGCCGCGCAGCGCCAGGCCTTCTTCTTCGATGTGCACGCCGAAGGCGCGGGTCAGCTTGTGGGTTGGATCGCCCACCAGCGGGAACTTGGCCTGGCCGACCGCTGGCGAGGTTTCGTGCCAGACCTTGTGCGAGAAATGGGTGTCGGTGGTGACGATATACACTTCGGCGTTGGCTTTCTGGAATTCAGCGTAGTTCTGCGCCGCATCTTCGACTTCGGTCGGGCAGTTGAAGGTGAACGCGGCAGGCATGAAAATCACGACCGACCACTTGCCCTTCATCGACTCGTTCGAGACTTCGACGAATTTGCCGTTGTGGAAGGCTTGGGTTTTGAACTCTGGAACTTGCGTATTGATCAGCGACATGGATATCCTCGTGCGTGGTTTTGTGGGTTAAGAAAAACTATCGAATGAGAAGCTCTCATTGGTTTCTATGATACGACAAGATAGGCCGGGCACCTCATTGTTTGTATTAATGAGGGTCATTGGGAATTTTGTTTGGCTTGGATTGGCGCGACGGCGAAAGTGACGGTTTTCCCCGCCGTTGAGGGTTGCGCTTGGCTGCATGCACCTGCCCGGGCATGATAGTATCGACGTATGAAACCCTACCCGGCCCTCTCGCTTTACCGGGAAAAACTTCGCGCCCCTCGGCTTGGGACGCGGCCTGGTAAGCGTGTGTGTGTTCGGTTTCACCGCACGCGACGACGACCGGGAGGATAGTGATCTTGACCTTCTGCTAACGGTCAATGCAGAGGATTTCCGACTAACAGTGTTTACAGGGAGATCTCATGGCTGCGAAACTTGGCGTGCAGACAAATTTGCCGGACCCCTCCTTGAATGGCGAAAAGAAGCAGAGCAATCGCAGTACGCGTGTCGGCGAGTCGAAAAACGCGAATATTGCTGGGACTGCCAATACACAGACCAAGCGCCGCAGCCCAGAGGCACGCGAAGCTGCATTGCACGCGCTCCGAGAGAACAAGGATCTTTTCACCGCCGAGGCCGTGATCAGCAGATCAGAACGGCTGCTGAAGAAATCCTGAGCAATGAGCAATGCCGTCTTTGTGCTTGCTCAAACCTACTCTGCACTTCTGGAAACTTCACAAGTAGCCTCCCGCTGAGCGCGGCCAGAGGATACTCCAACTTGATCATCGAAGCGATTTCGGTGGACGTGATATCCGTTCACAGGCCAACTATTCATGTTGATGCCTGAAACAGCGCTGTTCTGACTAATTTTCCCCGCTCGAATTCGCCAATCGTCAATTCTCGGCCCGTGATTCGTCCTGAATCGGCGCGCATTGCTCCTGCACCCCAGCACGAAAGCGGTAAAATGGCGCCCTTAACGACAACGCAGCGCCGCGTCGCACCCTGGCGGGCAACTTACCAGACATGCCGGGCCTCAACGACAAAGAACACATGACCACTCCCCCGACCGAAATCAACGCCGCCGCCGTCAAAAATGGCCCGACCGAAAAGCACACGCCGATGATGCAGCAGTACCTGCGCATCAAGGCCGACTACCCCACCATGCTGGTGTTCTACCGCATGGGCGACTTCTATGAGCTGTTCCACGACGACGCCGAAAAGGCCGCGCGCATCCTCGGCATCACCCTGACCGCGCGCGGCGCCTCCAACGGCAACCCGATCAAGATGTGCGGCATCCCCTTCCACTCGCTCGACCCGTACCTGGCCAAGCTGGTCAAACTGGGCGAGTCGTGCGCCATCTGCGAACAGATTGGCGATCCGGCCACCAGCAAAGGCCCGGTCGAGCGCAAGGTCATGCGCGTGGTCACCCCCGGCACCCTGACCGACGCCGACCTGCTGCCCGAAAAAGCCGAACGCCCCCTGCTGGCCGTGTGCATGATCAGCCAGCGCAAGGTCGTCACCACGGGCCTGGCGTGGTTGTCGCTGGCCAGCGGCGGCCTCAAATTGATGGAGTTTTCCGGCGACAGCCGCACCGTCGGCCTGCGCCTGCAACAGGAACTCGAACGCATTGCCCCGGCCGAAATCCTGCGCGGCGATGGCGCCGAACTGTTCGACGACGACGGCAGCGCCCACACCCAGCGCGTGCCGGACTGGCACTTCGACGTCGTCGGCGGCCACAAGGCCCTGCTCGACCAGTTGAACGTGGCCACCCTCACCGGCTTTGGCGCCGATGGCCTGGGCGCCGCATTCGGCGCGGCCGGCGCGCTGCTGCGCTACGCCCAGTCGACCCAGGGCCGCGGCTTGCAGCACGTGCGCAGCCTGTCGACCGAAACCGAGAACGAATTCATCGGCCTCGATGCCGCCACCCGGCGCAACCTGGAGCTGACCGAAACCATCCGCGGCCAGGAGTCCCCTACCCTGTTCTCGCTGCTCGACCACTGCCGCACGGCGATGGGTTCGCGCCTGCTGCGCCACTGGCTGCACCATGCGCGGCGCGAGCAGAACGTGGCGCGCGCCCGCCATGCGGCCATTGCCGCGCTGGCGCAAAGCGACGCCGCCGGCGCCCTCTCGGCCACCCTGGCCGAGGTGCCCGACATCGAACGCATCACCACCCGCATCGCCCTGCTCTCGGCCCGTCCGCGCGACCTGGCCAGCCTGCGCGACGGCCTGCGCCAGCTGCCAACCCTGCGCCGCTCGGTGCAGCAAGCCTTTAGCGCCGGCGAAGAAAGCCTGCTGGCCACCATCCACGATGCGCTGGCCACGCCCGCCATCTGCCTCGACCTGCTGGAGCGCGCGGTGGCCCCGGAACCGGCGGCCATGGTGCGCGACGGCGGCGTGTTCGCGCGCGGCTTCGACGCCGAACTCGACGAACTGCGCGGCCTGTCCGAAAACGCCGGCCAGTTCCTGGTCGACCTCGAAACACGCGAACGCGCCCGCACCGGCATCGCCAACCTGCGCGTCGAGTACAACAAGGTGCATGGCTTCTACATCGAAGTCACGCACGGCCAGACCGACAAGGTGCCGGACGATTACCGCCGCCGCCAGACCCTGAAAAACGCCGAGCGTTACATCACGCCGGAACTGAAGGTGTTCGAAGACAAGGCCTTGTCGGCGCAAGACAAGGCGCTGGTGCGCGAAAAGCTCCTGTACGACCAGCTGCTGGCCGACCTGGCGCCGCACATCGGCACCCTGCAAACCATCTCGCAGGCCCTGGCGCAGCTCGACACGCTCACCGCGCTCACCACCCACGCGCTGCAACACAACTGGTGTGCGCCGCAGCTGGTCGCCGAACCCTGCCTGGTGATCTGCGAGGGCCGCCACCCGGTGGTGGAAAACCAGATCGAGCGCTTCATCGCCAACGACTGCACATTCAACGACGAACGCCGCCTGCTCCTGATCACGGGTCCGAACATGGGCGGTAAATCGACCTTCATGCGCCAGGTGGCCTTGATCACCCTGCTGGCCTACATCGGCAGCTACGTGCCAGCCACCAGCGCGACCATCGGCCCGATCGACCGCATCTTCACCCGCATCGGCGCCACCGACGACCTGGCCGGCGGCCGCTCGACCTTCATGGTGGAGATGACCGAATCGGCCGCGATCCTCAACGGCGCCACCGCGCAGTCGCTGGTGCTGATGGATGAAGTCGGCCGCGGCACCTCGACCTTCGACGGCCTGGCGCTGGCCTGGGCCATCGCGCGCCACCTGATCGACGCGAGCCGCAGCTTCACCCTGTTCGCGACCCACTATTTCGAACTGACGCAACTGCCCGAAAGCCACCCGAGCGCGGCCAACGTACACTTGTCGGCGGTCGAGCACAAGGACAGCATCGTGTTCCTGCACGCGGTGCAGCCAGGACCCGCGTCGCAAAGCTATGGTTTACAGGTGGCGCAGCTGGCCGGCGTGCCGCAGGCGGTGATCAAGGCGGCGCGCAAGCACCTGGCGCGGCTCGAATCGCAGGCGCTCGACACCACGCCACAGCTCGACCTGTTCGCGCTGCCGTGCGTCGAGCCGGATGAGCCGGCCCAGGCGCCGCACGCGCACGACGCCGCGCAGGAAGACATGCACGATGCCCTGCTCGACGCCCTGGCCGCCATCGATCCCGATGCCTTGACCCCGCGCGAAGCGCTTGAGCGCTTGTACCAGCTCAAGCGCCTGGCCACGCCATGATGCGCGCCGCGCCACTGGCCGCGTTCCTGTGCGCGGCATGGCTGGCGGCGACGCCGGCCGCCAGCGCCGCGCAAGGCAAGCCGGCTGCCGCCAAAGGACCGGCGCCCTACCAGTTCGCCATCATCGGCCACCGCTTTGCCGATGGCGGCGGCGAGCCGCAACTGGAACAAGCCATCGCCGCCAGCGACGATGGCGCAGTGGCCTTTATCGTCGCCACCGGCATCAAGGCCGAGCGCGAGCCATGCAGCGACGAGTTGTACACGCAACGGCGCGACCTGTTCGCCGAGGCGCGCCGGCCGATGATCGTGGCGCCCGCCGCCAGCGACTGGAGCGGCTGCACCAACGGCGCCGGCAGCCAGGTCGCGGTCGATCGCCTGAACCGCATGCGCGAATTGTTTTATCCGGACGCCGATTCCCTCGGCAAGCGCAAGCTGCCCTTGCTGCGCCTGTCGACCAGTTCGCAGTTCCGCAGCTACGCCGAGAACGCGCACTGGATTGTCGGGAACGTGCTGTACGCGACCATGAACCTGTCGTCGGATAACAATCACTATCGTCCCGAGGCGGGCCGTAACAGCGAGTTCGAAGACCGCGCGGTGGCCAACCGGTTCTGGCTCAAGCGCCTGTTCGGCACGGCCCAGCGCAAGAAGCTCGATGCGGTGGTGTTGTTTACCGAAGGCGACATGAAGATCCACAGCGAAAAGCCAGGCTTGCTGTCCATGCTGGGACCGGGCGAGAACCGCAAGGATGGCTATGCGGCGGTGCGCCACCAGGTGCTGGCGTCGGCCCAAAAATTCGCGGGCAAGGTGCTGCTGGTCGATACCGCGCTGCCAGTGGGACCGGCACCGGCCATTGCATGGCGCGCCAACCTGGGTCATGTGAGCGTGGGATCGGGTGTGCTGCGCATGCGCGTGGCGCCGGGCAGCGAGAAGATGTTCCTGCTTCAGAAGCCGTAGACACAGACGCAAAAAAATACAGCCGTAAACGCAGATGCGGCGCCGGAGAAGATCTCGGGCGCCGCACGGACCGGATGCGAGGCGGGCGCAAGCCCGCCCCGGCATGCGGGGAATTAATGCACCGGGTGGCTGCGGAAGTGGTCGCCCTCTTCGCCGTCACCCTCGTCGTCATGGTCGTGATGACCATGCGCGCCGTGCACGTGGCCGTGCGCGATTTCGACGTCGAGCGCTTCGCGCACGTCGGTCACTTCCAGCTCGAAGCGCAGCGCGATGCCGGCCAGCGGGTGATTGCCGTCGAGGACAACCTTGTCGTCGGCGATGTCGGTGACGGTAAAGATCATGGTTTCTTCATCGCTGTCCGGGCCATCGGGCATGCCTTCGAACTGCATGCCGACTTCGAGCGGCTCCGGCAGGCGCTCGCGCGCTTCAACCTTGACCAGGGCCGAGTCGTAATCGCCGAACGCGTCGTCCGGTTCGATCTGCAGGACGCAAGCGTAGCCGGTTTCCTTGCCATCGAGTTCTTCTTCGATTTTCGGCAGCGTATTTTCATAGCCGCCGTGAAGATAGACCATCGGCTGGCTGCCGTCTTCGATCAGATTGTTCTGCGCGTCGGACAATTTATACTTGACCGTTACGACCGTGTTTTTGGCAATCTTCATAGTGCTTCCTTTCAGTGTGTACTGGCCGATTATACCTCCCCGCCGCCTTGCCCTGTTTCGGACTTGGTTATAATGTCGCATGAAAAAATTAACGCTCTTGGGCGATATCACGCCCGCCCAGTTTTTACGCGATTACTGGCACAAGAAACCGCTCTTGATCCGCCAGGCAATTCCCGGCTTCAAGCCCCTGCTCAAGCTGGACGCGCTGGCCGCGCTTGCCAAACTGAACCATGTCGAATCGCGCCTGATCACCCAGGTCGACGGCGACTGGAGCATGCAGCACGGTCCGCTGACCGAATTGCCGCCGCGCGCGCAGCGCGAATGGACCATGCTGGTGCAGGGCGCCAACCTGGCCGACAAGGGCTGCGACGCGCTGCTGCGCCAGTTCCGCTTCATCCCGGACGCGCGCCTGGACGACCTGATGATCAGCTACGCCACCGACGGCGGCGGTGTCGGTCCGCATTTCGATTCCTACGATGTGTTCCTGCTGCAAGCGCACGGCAAGCGCCGCTGGCGCATCGGCGCGCAAAAGGACTTGTCGCTGGTCGAGGGCAAGCCGCTGAAAATCCTGAAAAACTTCAAGCCGCAGGAAGAATTCCTGCTCGAACCGGGCGACATGCTGTACCTGCCGCCCCACTACGCGCACGACGGCGTGGCCGAGGGCGACTGCATGACGTACTCGATCGGCTTCCGTTCGCCGTCCTACCAGGAATTGGGTGAAGCGTTTCTCCAGTTCATGGCCGACTCGATCGACCTGCCGGGCCGCTACGCCGATCCCGACCTGGAAGTGGCAAAAAATCCGGCCGAAATCCCGCGCAACATGCTCGCCGCCATCACCGAAGAAATGAACAAGGTGCGCTTCACCGAGGAAGACGTGACCATTTTCGTTGGCGAGCACATGTCCGAGCCGAAGCACAATGTGTTCTTCACGGGACCGGCCAAGCCGCTCACCGTGGGACGCTTCGCCGAGGCCGTCGCCAGGCGCGGCGTGGCGCTCTCGCTCAAGTCGCAGATGCTGTATCGTGGCAAGCACGTGTTCATCAACGGCGAATCGTTTGCCGTCGGCCGCGCCGACAAGGCCGTGCTCGACGTGCTGGCCAACGAACGGGCCATCGGCGGCGCGGCCCTGGACGGCGCCTCCGACGATGTGATGGAAGCGCTGTACACCTGGTACCAGGATGGATGGATCGAACTCGCTTGATGTTGATGTTTACGCTCTCAAGGACACTGCCATGACCGACGCCACCGTTCATAAGTTCAACTCGCACGCCGAATTCGAGGCGCAGCTGCGCGACTGCCTGGGGCGCGCGCAGGGGACGCTGACCATGTTCGATCCGGATTTTTCGGTGTTTCCTCTTGGAAGCATCGAGACCGATGCCGCCCTGCGCCGTTTTCTCGCCGGCGGCGGCGCCATGCAGCTGGCCATGCATGACAGCGCCCATATCGAGCGCAACTGTCCGCGCTTCGTGCGCCTGCTGCGCGAGTTCAACCACAAGATCGAGGTAGGGGCGACGCCGCGCTCGCTGCATCACCTGACCGACTCCTTCTGCATCGCCGACGGCATGCACATCGTGCGCCGCTTTCACAGCGACCACATGCGCGGGGAAGCGGCGTTCGATGCGCCGGCGGCGACCGAGCTCAGTCAAGAAAGATTCGGGGCAATCTGGATCGAGGCTGTTTCAACCTTACATCCGACCACGACTGGTTTGTAAGGGTTTGTAAGGCCCAAAACAGGCTGATCAGAATATAAATCGGAGATGCAGCAAATTAACCGATGAAATGAGCATAAAGATGACTTTTATCACAATATGAATGTTGCCAGTTCGCAAAAAGCTTCCATAAAAGCATCATGGTGCTATTGCGAAGCACCAAATTTAGCTATAATATCGGGTTAGGAAGTTTCCGTTGTCTGTCAAGCACCATTACAGGTACGAAAGCTAACGAGAATTCCCTAACGAGCGATAATTACCGGTAATTATTCATCGCAATATACGTTGTCATCATTTAGTGCATTAACTAAGGAAAACCCATGAAAAAATCTTTGCTGATCGTCTCCCTGCTGGCTGTAGCCCTGGCTGCTTGCACCAAAAAAGAAGAAACCCCAGTTACTCCAGTGACCCCAGCTGTTGAAGCTCCTGCTACCGTTACCCCACCACCAGTAGTTGAAGCTCCAGCAACCCCAGCTGCTGACGCTGCTACTGCTGCTGCAGTTGCCGCTTCGGCCGCGTCGGTTGCTGCTGACGCTGCTGTTGCTGCTTCGGCTGCCGCATCGACCGCCGCTTCGGCTGCTGCATCGGCTGCGCACTAATCAGCACGATTTGAAAAAGACCGGCCTGCGGGCCGGTTTTTTTTCGCCTGGCGATTCGTGACGTGCGGCGATTGACCCCTGAGGCGCATTGCAGAGCGCGCCAGCGACGTAAAAAAACCGGCCTCGGCCGGTTTTTTCATTCCTGCGTGTACGATTACTTCAACTCGTCGCTCAGCAGTTTCAGGATCTTGGCGCCGGTTGGCGAGGTTTCTGGCTTGCCATCATTGCTCTGCACTGTCACCTTGCTCACCGTCGCGCCCGCTTCTGTCTTGACCGCCACGCGGAAACGCTGCGCTTCCTTGGCCTTGTCGGACGAGGAGCCAAAGCTGAACAGCTTGCTCAAGAAACCATCTTTCTCGGCCAGGTCCGGATCGACATAGCGCACGAAATACACGCCCTGCACCCGGTCGCGGTCTTCCACCGTGAAGCCGACCCGGTCCAGCGCCAGGCCGACCCGGCGCCAGGCGCGGTCGAATCCTTCGGCCACTTCGACCGAATCGCCCAGCAGCTTGGCGTTTTGCGGCGCTTGCGGCGCCGCCGCCACGGCCGCTTCGGCCGGCTTGACATCGGCCACGCCGGTCAGCCTGGCCAGCAAACGGCTCAGGAATTGCGCTTCCAGGCCCGGATCGTTGGGACGCACGGTCCAGGTGGTCGACTCCTTTTGGGTGCCGACCAGCACTTCTTCCGCGCCGCGATGGCTGATGTAGATTTCAGTACCGTTCGCGGTGCGCTCGAGGCGGGTGCGGAACTTGTCGCGCTCGCCGGTCGAGTACAGCGAATCGAAGACCTTGCCGATCGACTGGCGGATGAAGTCTTGCGGAATCTTCGAGCGGTTCTCGGCCCAGTCGGTTTCCATGGTGCCGGTGACGGCCGACTCATTGATGACGGTAAAGCCCGAATCGGCCCAGAACTGCTTGAGCTGCGGCCACAGTTGCTCCGGCGTCTGGTTGACCACCAGCCAGCGCTGGTTGCCGCTGCGCTCGACACGCACGGCGTCGGTGCTGCTCGCGCCGATCGGCTGGCCGCCAGCGCTAGGTGCCGCCGTCGTGCCCTTCGGCTGCTGGTAAGTCGAGGCCGACGCCACGCCGCGCGTTTCGGGAATGGCGTAGCGGTTGTCGCGCTCGAGCTGGGTCAGGTCGGGCGGCACGTCCAGCGACGCCGCCTTCTTGGCGCCACGGTAATCGAGCTTGTCCTGTTGAATCACGGAACTGATCATGCCGCAGCCGGACAGGCTGACCATCAGCGCCGACAGCACCAGGCCGCGCGTCGCTGCAGGAGAAAATGCCGGGGCCTTGGCCATTGTTAATGTATTGCGAATAGTCATGTCGTTACTGAATGAGAAGCTGAAAGGCAGCTGGTGTCTGGGATGATCCGACCCTTGCGGGTCAGGGCTGTGGTAGGACGCCGGCGTCGCGCAGCGCGCCGCGGACCGCGTCGTGGCAGTCTTGCCCGAGCGGCGCCAGGGGCAGGCGTATGCCGGCAGGCATCAGGCCCATTTCCGCCAGGGCCCATTTGACCGGAACCGGATTTGGCTCGATAAACAGTTTCTGGTGCAACGGCATGACGGTGTTGTTGATCTCGACGGCGCGGGCGATGTCGCCGCCCATCGCGGCCGCGCACAGCTCGTGCATGGCGCGCGGGGCCACGTTGGCCGTGACCGAAATATTGCCGGCGCCGCCGCACAACATCAGCGCGATCGCGGTCGGATCGTCGCCCGAGTACACGGCGAACGACTTGTCGACATTGCGCAGCAGTTCCAGGCCACGCCCGATATTGCCGGTCGCATCTTTGAGGCCGACGATATTCGGGATGGCGGACAAGCGCACCACGGTGTCGTTGCTCATGTCGGCCACGGTACGGCCCGGCACGTTGTACAGGATGATCGGCAGGTCGACCGCTTCGGCGATGGCCTTGAAGTGGCGAACCATGCCTTCCTGGGTTGGACGGTTGTAGTAGGGAACGACCACCAGCGCGGCATCGGCCCCGACTTTCTTGGCATAGTCGGTCAGCATGATCGCTTCCGAGGTCGAATTGCCACCGGTGCCGGCAATGATCGGAATGCGGCCACGGGTGTGCTCGACGGCCAGCTTGACCAGTTCGCAGTGTTCCTCGACGCTGACGGTGGCCGATTCGCCCGTGGTGCCGACGATGACGATGCCATCGGTGCCCTCGGCGATGTGCCAGTCGATCAGCTTGCGCAGGCCCGGATGGTCCAGACTGCCGTCTGCATGCATCGGGGTGACGATTGCTACTATGCTGCCCTTGATCATATGTAGGTAACTATGCTGGTAAATAAAGTCCTGATTGTAGCGGATCGCCCGCCCGAATGGTTCATTGTTGACTAGAATCGCGCCTCGGTCGCCGCCGCGCCCCCGTCAAGGCGCGCGTCTTCGCGGGCAAAATCGGCCCCGCAAGCGCACAGGCGCTGCACCATGGCCGCCTTCGGCACGCTGGTAAAGCCCTCCTCGAACGCCAGCACGCGCAGGTGATGGGCCGCCGCCTGGCGCAGCAGCTCGCCTTCGTGCAGCAAGAACGCGGGCTTGCTCGGACGGCCGAAGGCTTCGTTTCCGCCCGCAAAGGTCTCATAAATCAGCAGGCCGCCCGGCGCCAGGCTGCGCACCAGCGCCGGAATCGAGGGCCGGTGCAGGTAATTGGTGACGACGATGACGGCAAAGCGTCCGTCCTCGAACGGCCAGGGCGCGCTGCCGTCTTCCAGGTCGAATTCGAGGGTGGTGATGCCGGGGCCGGCGGCGGCGGCCAGCGCCTCCGGATCGCGGTCGAGCGCCACGACCGGGTGGCCGAGCGCGGCCAGCAGGCGCGCGTGGCGGCCCGTGCCGCAAGCCAGGTCAAGCGCCTCGCCGCGCCGGGCCAGCGGGGCGAAGCGGGCGATCCACGCGGAAGCGTCGGCGGTGGTCAGTGTGTCAGTCATGGGAAATTCCTTTGTAGGGTAACAGGCAAGCGCAGGCGGCTATCCGCGTGCCATTGCCAGGAGCCAGGCCACGGGAGCGGCCACCTTGGCAAAGGCGGCGCTGGCCACCGTCATGGCCTTGAACAGGAAGCTGTCGAGCACATGCAGGCGCATCAGCAGGATGAAGGCCGTGAAGATGAGCACGTCGAGCACGGCCACGTCATTAACCAGGCGCAGCGCGCGCTTGGGCAGGGCCGCCAGCAGGCCGGGCGAGAACAGGCTGGCCAGCCTGCGCCCGCCGTCCGGCGGCACCGAGGGCAGCATGCGCAGCACGCGCTCGGGCAAGAGGCTGGCCAGCACGTGGCTGCCGTCGAGCGGCGGGATCGGCAGCAGGTTGAAGACCATCATCACGGCATTGACCGCCACGCCGGCGCGCACCATGTCGTAAAAGAAGCGCTCGGTGACGCCGCTGGCGGCCAGCCCGATGCCGATGATGCTCCAGGCCACGCCCATGGCGAAATTGGCGGCCGGGCCGGCCAGCGCCACGAAGGCCATGTGTTTCTTGGGATTGCGCAGGCGGTCGTACTCGACCGGAACCGGCTTGGCGTAGCCGAACGGCAACTGGATCAGCCAGTACAACATCAGCGGCAACAGCACGGTGCCGAAGGGATCGATGTGGCGCAGCGGATTGATGCTCAGGCGACCTTCGTCGGCGGCGGTGGTGTCGCCGAAGTAGTTGGCCACAAAGCCATGTCCCACTTCATGCAGGGAAATGGCGAACAGCACCGGAATCGCGAGCACGAGCAGCGCCAGCAGCGTGTTGTAAGAGCTGCTCATCGCCCGCTTCCGGCAGGGCGGGCGCGCGGACCGGGCGCGGCGGCGCCGGCAGCCACAGTCAGAGTCCGAACGCGGCGGCGTCGCCGCGGCCCTGGCGCACCAGCACCACATCGTCGCCGGTCAGGTCGATCACGGTGGTCGGCTCCAGCGAGCAGGCGCCGCCGTCGATGATCAGGTCGACCTGCTTGTCGATGCGCTCGCGGATGGTGTCGGCGTCGGTCAGCAGTTCATCGCCCTCGCCGTCCGGGTCGGGCAGGATCAAGGTGGTGCCCAGCAGCGGCTGGCCCAGTTCTTCCAACAGGGCCTGGGCGATGGCGTTTTCGGGCACGCGCAGGCCGATGGTCTTGCGCGACGGGTGCGACAGGCGGCGCGGCACCACCCGGGTCGCTTCCAGGATCACCGTGTACGGCCCCGGCGTGGCCGCCTTGAGCAGGCGGAACTGGCGGTTGTCGACGCGTGCGTAGACCGCGATTTCGGACAGGTCGCGGCACAGCAAGGTGAGATGGTGCTTTTCATCGATGCCGCGGATGCGGCGCAGCTTGTCCACCGCGCCCTTGTCGTCGAGGTGGCAGACCAGCGCGTAGCACGAGTCGGTTGGCAGCGCGACGATGCCGCCGGCATGAATGATCTGGGCGGCCTGCTTGATCAGGCGCGCCTGCGGATTGTCGGGATGGATGGCGAAAAATTGGCTCATGCGGTGGGCAGCTTGTTGAGGGCGGCGATGCGTTCTTCCATCGGCGGGTGGGTCGAGAACAGCGCGCCCCAACCCTTGCCGCTGGCGGAAATACCGAAGGCCGACATTTGCGAGGGCAAGGCGCCGGGCGCCAGGCCGCCAAGGCGGGCCAGCGCTTGCTGCATCGGGCGCGGGCTGCCCAGCAGCCTGGCCGAGCCGGCGTCGGCGCGAAATTCGCGCTGGCGCGAGAACCAGGCGACGATGATCGAGGCCACCAGGCCGAACACCAGTTCGCATACGAACACGGTGGCCATGTAGCCGATGCCGGGACCACGGTCGCTGTTAGCACGCAGCACGACCTTGTCGACAAAAAAACCGACCACGCGCGCCAGGAACACCACGAAGGTATTGACCACGCCCTGGATCAGGGTGAGGGTGACCATGTCGCCGTTGGCGACGTGGGCGATTTCGTGGCCCAGCACGGCTTCGACTTCGTCGCGGTCCATGCTTTGGAGCAGGCCGGTGGACAAGGCCACCAGCGCGGAATTCTTGAAGGCGCCGGTGGCGAAGGCGTTCGGCGCGCCATCGTAGACGGCGACCTCGGGCATGCCGATGCCGGCCCGCTCGGCCAGCTTGCGCACGGTATTGACCAGCCACAGTTCCGCTTCGCCGGACGGGTTCTGTATCACGCGCGCGCCGGTCGACCATTTGGCCATCGTTTTACTCATCAACAAGGAGATGATGGAACCGGTAAAGCCGACCACGGCCGAAAACACCAGCAACTGGCCGATGTCGATGCCGGACGCACTGACCCCGCGCCCGATGCCCAGCACGTTGAGCACGATAGTCAAGACCAGGATGACGGCCAGGTTTGTGGCAAGGAACAGCAAAATACGCTTCATGGCAAGCCTCCCGGCGTCGACATTGGTGAACAGGAGAATAAAGTAAGGCTGACAGTGGCAAATACAAGAGCCGCGCCGCCGCTGCCATGGCAAGAACGGCGCTGTTCAGCACCGCTTAAGCCGGCAACTAAAACCAGTCGTGCCAGACCGGCTTGACGCTGCGCGGCAAGGGCGGCAAGGCCGCAAAATCGACGCGCGACTCGCCCGGCGCATGGAAATCGGTGCCGCGCGAAGCCAGGAAGCCATAACGCCGCGCTTCTTCGGCGTACAAGGGATACTGGTCCGGCGTATGGCTGCCGGTGACCACCTCGATCGCCGTGCCGCCAAGCTGCTTGAATTCATCGAACAGCGCGCCCTGCCCGACCAGGCCGAGCTTGTAACGGCCCGGATGGGCGATCACGGCAACGCCGCCGGCGCCCTGGATCCAGCCGAGCGCCTGCGCCAGGGTGGCCCAGCGGTGCGGCACGAAGCCGGGTTTGCCTTCGACCAGGTATTTACGGAATACTTCGGGAATGTTCGCGCACACGCCCGACTCGACCAGGAAGCGCGCGAAGTGGGTGCGCGAGATCAGGTCGGGATTGTCGACGAACTTGAGCGCGCCCTCGTAGGCTCCGGCAATGCCCGCGCGGGCCAGCTGCGCGGCCATCTCGCGCCCGCGCGCATCGCGCCCGCTGCGGGTGGCGGCCAGGCCCTGCACCAGGCCGGGATCGTTCTCGTCGATCTGCAAGCCGACGATGTGGACGGTGTGGTTGGCCCAGGTGATCGAGATTTCCACGCCGGACACGAAGCGCATGCCCAGCGCAGTGGCCGCCTCGCGCGCAGCGGCCACGCCGCCGACTTCGTCGTGGTCGGTCAGGGCCCACGCGTTCACGCCCGCCTTATGCGCGTAGGCGGCGACGGCGGCGGGCGCCAGGACACCGTCGGACACGGTCGAGTGACAATGAAGATCTACATTCAGCATACGCAGGCAAGGCTCGGATCGGCAACAGGTTGGGTCAGGCTTTATTGTACGCTCACTGAGCGATTGACGCGGCGCGTGGCCGATAAGCCGGCCGATCTAGGCCAAAAACGCTTCCACCATCCTGGCCAGTTGCTCGGGCTGGTCGTGATGCAGCATATGCCCCGCATCGGCCATCATGCGCGAGGTGACCGTCTTCAGATGCCCCAGGCGGCGGTCGACCTCGATGCGCGCTTCTTCGCGCGGCCCCATCCACTGCCACATATTGGTATCCTCGGCCTCGACCCACAGCACCGGCGCGCTAATGGCCGACCAGCACGCCATTACCTCTTCCAGCTGGTAACCGAGCGGGGTCGGCTTTTTGTGGTTCGGGTCGCCCAAAATCTCCCATTCGCCGGCCTCGTTCTGCGCCGACCAGTGCTGCGCCAGGAACTGCGCGCGCGTATCGATCAGGCGCGGATTGGTCTTTTGCAGGCGCGCCGCCACCGCCGCCTGGCTCGGATAGGTGCGCAGCGCGGGCGGCGTGCGCATCTCGTCGAGCCACTTGGCATAGCGCCGCGGCGCCTTCTGCGGGTCGGACGCGGGCATCCCGAAGCCTTCCAGGTTGATCAGGCGGCGCACCCGGTCCGGCCGGGCGCCGGCGTAAATGCCGACCACGTTGCCGCCCATGCTGTGGCCGAGCAGGTTGACCGCCTCGCCCGGCGCGTAATGGTCGAGCATGGCGTTGAGATCGGCCACGTAGTCGGGGAACCAGTACGTGTCCGAGTGGCTGCGCTCGGTCAGCCCGAAGCCGCGCCAGTCGGGCGAAATCACATGCCAGTCTTGCTCAAGGCAATCGACCACGAACTGGAACGAGGCCGACACATCCATCCAGCCATGCACCATGAACAGCTTGGGCGCACCCTCCCTGCCCCAGTGGCGCACGTGGGTGCGCAAGCCGCGCACGGTCAAAAATTCGGAACGGGAAGGTTTCATGTGGGACTCGGCAATAAAAAAGAACGACCGTTCGAATTATACCGGAGAAGTTTTTATGCGTTGCCGTTACCCAGGATCAGTCCGGGTTGATGGTGGGCGCGACGGCGGTCGCTTCGATTTCGAACAGCATGCCCTCGAGCGCCAGGCGCGCCACCGGAATGAGGGTGCAGGCCGGGGCCGGACGTTCGCCCCATGCGGCGCGCATGGCCTGACCCAGTATGCCGAGGCGTTCCATGCTGTGGTCGACGATCAGCACGCTGATCTTGACGACATGCTCGAGACTGGCGTCGGCGGCGGCCAGCGCCGTTTGCAGGTTGGCGAGCGCCTGCGCGACCTGGCCGGCAAAGTCGGGTGCCAGTTCGCCGGCCGCGTTCTCGCCGCCCTGCCCGGCCACGTACACCATGCGTGCGGGGGTGGACGCGATCACCACGTGGGTGTAGCCGTTCGCTTGCGGGTCGTACAGCCCGATGGGATTGATGAAGGAAATGCCGGCCTGGTCTTTTTTGTGCATGGATGTCGTCCTGAGAGGGAATCGGAAAAAACTGGCTCCACTATAAAACCTCAGGTGGGATTGAGGTCAAGCGCTGCCTGACGCAATCAGTCGGTGAGCGCGCGCAGGCGCGCCAGGGCATCTTCAACAACACACTCCGGCGCTGTTTCACCCCGTTTGGCGCCGCGCCTCAGATCGAGCATGCGCACCTGATGGCCGACAGCACAAGCGCAGCTCGCTTCCCTTTTTGATCATGGCCTTCGGTCGCTTGAGATTTTCGTCGTCGCTTAGTTCGTCCAGTACAGATATCGCAAGAAGCCCATGCCCGTATCCGATTTCTGCGCCTGCTCGGCCATCTGCGGCAACGGCGAGAGCGGGTGTACCTTGTCGATGCGCTGGCAACTGTTGGTCGGCAGCTTGGTATTGCGAAACGCGTACACCGTCCCGGCCGGCGGCGGCTTCAGATACAGGCTGGCCACATTCAGGCCGCTCCCCTCGGGGCACAAAGGCGCCATCGCCGCCAGCATCCCGCCCCCGCCCTGCGTCGTGGGCAACAAGGTGCGCCCCTGCCACAGCGCCGACATTTCCTTGATCATCCTCCCCCAACTGGCGAAATCGGCTTCGTCGAGCGGCACCGGAAACACGCTGTTGACCTGCCGGGGATGGCCGATCCATTCCTCATCGTCATCGGTCTCGGCCAAAATTTCCTGGCGCATCTTGCCCGAAATCACAAAGCCATTGCCGATCAGCTGGTGCGCCGCTTTCATCAAGGCGGGCCGCGCCAGGATCACGCCATCGGATTTATCGCTCAACTCGAACGCGCGCAGATTGGTCAGCAAGCCTTCGATGAAATGATGGTACGCGAGCGACCATAAAATATCGCTCTGGTCGACGTGGATCACGGCGCCCAGATTGTATTCGCGCTCGTAATAGGCCAGGTCGTCGCTCGGGCCGCTGAAGCGGAACGCCTGGTGCCCGCGCTTGGGCAGGGCGAACAGGTATTTCTCCCATAGCTTGACGGCGCCGTCGCCGTCGATGTCGAGTTCCCATTGCGCGGGCGCCAGCCGCAGCGACTTGCGCTTGCCGAGCTTGACCTGGGCCAGCAGCTTGCGCGTGGCGCCGAGTTCGCCGATCACGTAGTCGATTTCCTTGCGCACCTCGACCACGACCGCCTCGCGCGGCATGCGTTGCGTCTCCATCCGCGCGAAGCCCTGCGTGCCCCAGGTGACGATCTGGCGCACCAGCGCCGTATCGCGGCAGATGACGGCGGCTACGCGCGCATCGTCGTCGCGTGGCGTGCCGCTGCGCGCGGCTGTGCCGCATGCTGCGGCGTAGCCGGCGCTCGTGGTGAAATCGGCCGCGCCCGCCGCCGGGACCGCCAGGGCGCCGCACAGCGCCAACGCACCGGCCAGGCGCGCAACAGGGAACAATCGCATGATACCTCCAAGATAATCGTGTCAGAAAATAAATCTATCCTACGCGAAACAAACGCGCTTGCGTCGTCCCGCCTTGTGATTAGAAGAAAACGCCCAACATCCTCCTCTCGATGCGGCCAGAAATGGCCGTGCCGCGTCGAAAGCGCGGGGGCGGCGTAAAATAGCGCCATTCCAACGCTTCCTGACACCAACATGGCTATCTACCAACTGGGCGAGCACGCGCCCGAGATTCACGAGTCCGCCTACGTCGCCGATTCGGCCAGCCTGATCGGCAAAGTGACGCTGGCGGCCAATACCTCGGTCTGGTCCGGCGTGACGCTTCGCGGCGACAACGAGCGCATCACCATCGGCGCCGACAGCAATGTGCAGGAAGGCACGGTCATGCACACCGACATGGGCTTTCCGCTCACCATCGGCAGCAAGGTGACCGTCGGCCACCAGGCCATGCTGCACGGCTGCACGGTGGGCGACGGCTCGCTGATCGGCATCCAGGCCGTGATCCTCAATGGCGCCAGGATCGGCAAGGGATGCCTGGTCGGCGCCGGTGCGCTGGTGACCGAAGGCAAGGAATTTCCGGATTACTCGCTCATCATCGGCGCCCCGGCCAAGGCCGTGCGCACCCTGAGCGAAGAAGACATCGCGCGCCTCGAAGGCAGCGCCGCCAGCTACGTGGCGCGCGCCCAGCTGTTCAAGACGCAACTGAAAAAATTGGATAAACAATGACTACAGACAATAACAACGACACCCTGCAAAAATTCATCTTCGACAACGCCGCCGTACGCGGCGAATTCGTCGACATTTCGGCCACCTGGAGCGAGATCTTGCAGCGCCACAGCTACCCGCCGGCCGTCAAGACGGTGCTAGGCGAAATGGTCGCGGCGGCGGCCCTGCTGTCGGCCAACCTGAAGTTCAACGGCGCCATCATCATGCAGATCCACGGCGACGGGCCGGTGCGCCTGCTGGTGGTCGAATGCGATTCCGATCTGCGCATGCGCGCCACCGCCAAGGTGACCGAAGGGGCCAGCGTGGCCGACGACGCCAGCCTGACCGAGCTGCTCAACCCGGGCGGCAAGGCGCGCTTCGTCATCACGCTCGACCCGATCGACAAGATGCCGGGCCAGCAGCCCTACCAGGGCATCGTGCCGCTCGACGGCGACGACATGGCCACCGTCATCGAAAACTACATGCTGCGTTCCGAGCAGCTCGACACGCGCCTGTGGCTGGCGGCCGACGACACCGTCGCGCGCGGCCTGCTGCTGCAAAAGCTGCCGCGCCACAGCGGCAAGGAAGACCAGATCAAGCAAGGCAGCGAAGCCGACGAACTCGACACCTGGAACCGCGCCGTCATGCTGGCTTCGACCCTGAAGCAGGAAGAACTGCTCTCGACCGACATCCAGACCCTGATGAACCGCCTGTTCTGGGAAGAGACGATCCGCGTGTTCGAGCCGGCCCATCCCCAGTTCCATTGCGGCTGCACGCGCGAAAAAGTCGGCAACATGCTCAAGATGCTGGGACGCGAAGAAGTCGACGGCGCCCTTGAGGAACTCGGCCAGCTGGCGATCGACTGCGACTTCTGCGGCAAGCACTACTCGTTCGACAAGGTCGATTGCGCGCAGCTGTTCGTCGGCGACACGCCGGTCGAAGTGCTCATACCGGCCAGCGACGTAAAACACTGAGATGCGCGACTCGCCCCGCTCCGCGTTCCCGCATTTTCTGGCGATTCCGACGCGCTGGATGGACAACGACGCTTACCGGCACGTCAACAACGTCGTCTACTACAGCTTCTTCGACACCGCCGTCAACGCGTTCCTGATCGCGCGCGGCGTGCTCGATATCCATGCCGACACCGTGGTCGCTCTGGTGGTCGACACGGGCTGCTCGTACTTTAGCTCGATCGCTTTTCCGGACACGGTGCATGTGGGCGTGCGCGTGGCCAAACTGGGCAACTCCAGCGTGCGCTACGAGCTGGCGCTGTACCGCAACGATGAAGCGCTGCCGGCTGCGGCGGGGCATTTCGTCCACGTCTACGTCGACCGCGAAACCAACCGTTCGGTGAGCGTGCCGGACGCCGTGCGCGCCGTGCTGGCCAGCATCGCCAGCGCGCCGCAGGCATGACGGCGCTGTCGAAGCATACCCTGCGCACCCTCGCGCCGGGCGACGCCGACGCCCTGCTGGCGTTCGAACTGGCCAACCGCGCCTGGTTCGAACGCCATGTGCAAGCGCGCGAGCCGGCGTTCTATTCGCCCGAAGGCGTGGCGCGCCAGATTGCGCAGTACCTGGAAGGCCATGCCACGGGCGCCTGGCATCCTTGCCTGCTGCTCGATGGCGACGGCCGCATCGTCGGCCGCGCCAATCTGAAAGACATCGACCGCGCCGAGGGTTCGGCCGAAGTGGGCTACCGCATCGCGCACGACCAGACCGGCAAGGGCCTGGCCACCTTCGCCCTGCGCAATTTGATCGGCCTGGCGCGCACCGCCTGGCAGCTGAAAGAACTGCGGGCCGAAGTCACGCAGGCCAACCAGGGTTCGGCGGCGGTGCTGCGCAAATGCGGCTTCGTCCACGCGCGCGATTTGCCGCAGCTTGCCGTGGTCGACGGCGCGCCGGTGGACGGCGCGCTGTACCTGCTCGACCTGACGCCGGCCTGACGCCCTTGGATGGTGGCCCGCCTGCAATGATGCCGCAAGCCGGCTACAGCCCGACCATGCCCATTTCCTTCTCGTTGTAGCGCGCCCCGCTCACCGCACCGCGCGGCACGGCGGCGCCAATCGCCGCCACGTCGGCCGCGCTCAACGCCAGCTCCGCAGCTCCCACGTTTTGCTCCAGGTTGGCCAGCCGGCGCACGCCCGGAATCGGCACGATGTGATCACCCTGCGCCAGCAGCCAGGCCAGCGCCAACTGGGCCGCGCTGGCGCCGCGCGCGGCGGCCAGTTGTTCCAGGCGCGCCACCATCGACGCGTTGGCGCGCAGCGCCGCATCCTGAAAGCGCGGCAGGCCGCGCCGGTAATCGTCCGCCGCCAGCGCCTCGGTCGACCCCAGCTGCCCGGTAAGAAAGCCCCGTCCCAGCGGGCTGTAAGGCACAAAGCCCACGCCCAGTTCACGGCAGGCCGGCAGCACCTCGTCCTCCACCTCGCGGCTCCACAGCGAGTATTCCGACTGCAGCGCGGCGATCGGATGCACCGCGCAAGCGCGCCGCAAGGTGTCGGCCGACGCCTCCGACAAGCCCAGATGCAGCACCTTGCCCTCGCGCACCAGATCGGCCATCACGCCAACCACCTCCTCGATCGGCACCGCCGGATCGACCCGGTGCTGGTACAGCAGATCGATCGCCTCCACACCGAGGCGCGCCAGCGAGCCCTCGACCGCTGCGCGCACATGTTCCGGGCGGCTGTCCACCCCCGTCACACGGGCCATGCCCTGTCCCTGCGCGCCGATGCGAAAACCAAACTTGGTGGCGATCGTCACGCTGCCGCGCAGCTCGCGCAAGGCGCGCGCCAGCAACTCCTCGTTGGCGTAAGGTCCGTAGACTTCCGCCGTATCGAACATGCTCACGCCCAGTTCAACGGCGCGGTGCAAGGTGCGGATCGATTCCGCCTCGTCGGCGCCGCCGTAGGCGAAGCTCATTCCCATGCAACCGATGCCGATGGCCGACACCGACAAGCCGGTCGAACCCAATGTGCGCGTTTTCATCACAGCTAACTCCTCGTGGTTTGAATGGAGCGGCCAGTATGCGCGGCCTCGTTTGATCGGATAAGATGCCTTATTGCGCACGCACTACTGAGAGGGATTCATCAATCCATGACCGACCTGCACGAACTCGCCGCCTTTGCCGCCGTGGCCCGCCTGCGCAGCTTCCGCCAGGCCGCCGTCGAACGCGGCGTGTCCGCTTCGGCGCTGAGCCACAGCCTGCGCGCGCTGGAGGAGCGCCTTGGCGTGCGCCTGCTCAATCGCACCACGCGCAGCGTGACGCCGACCGAGGCCGGCGCGCGCCTGCTGGCCCGGCTGGCGCCCGCGCTCGGCGACATCGCCGACGCCCTGGTCGAACTGGACAGCCTGCAGGACGTGCCGGCCGGCGCCCTGCGCATCAACCTGCCGCGCTCCGCCGCGCGCCTGCTGCTCGCCCCCATGCTGGGCCGCTTCGCCGCCGCTTACCCGCGCGTGCAGCTCGAAGCGGTCACCGACGACGGCCTGCTCGACATCGTCGGCGCCGGCTTCGACGCCGGCGTGCGCTTCGGCGAGCGGCTGGCGGCCGACATGATCGCCATTCCCTTCGGCCCGCCGCAACGCTTCGTGGTCGTCGCCGCCCCCGCCTATCTGGCCGCGCATGGCGTCCCGGGCGCGCCGCGCGAGCTGGAACGGCACAACTGCATCGGCCGGCGCTTCCCCAGCGGCAGCCGCTACGCCTGGGAGTTCGCGCAGGACGGGCGCAGCTTCTCGGTCGCCGTCACCGGCGCGCTGCTGTTCGACGATGACGAACTGATTATCCGCGCGGCCCTCGACGGCGCCGGCGTCGCCTATGTCTATCACGCCGATGCGGCGGCCCACATCGCCGCCGGCCGGCTGCAGGTGCTGCTGGCCGAGTGCGAGCCCGCGCCGTCCCAGTACTTCCTTTACTACCCCAGCCGCCGCCAGATGCCGCCCGCGCTGCGCGCCTTTGTCGATGCCGTGCGCGGCTAGTGTAGTGTTGCATTCTCAGTGCTTCGTATTGAAATATCGCGGATGAGGCGCTATTCTTGTGCATCAACCAGGAGAAAGCTAATGCGAATTGCGACGGAGATTGTGCTTACCCAGGACGAGCA
>NZ_WHJF01000539.1:0-286 GCF_011682185.1 Massilia genomosp. 1 | reverse complement strand
CCCAGATCCAGTTCAGCGACGGCACGCGCTGGGATAGCGACAAGCTGATCGCGCTGAGCCTGACCCAGAACGGTGACGAGGGCAATAACGTGCTGCAGGGCTACCCCGAGCGCAACGACCGCCTCGACGGCAAGGGCGGCGACGATATCCTCAACGGCTGGAGCGGCGACGACCTGCTCAGCGGCGGCAACGGCAACGATCAGCTCGACGGCGGCGACGGCAACGATAGCCTCGACGGCGGCGCGGGCGACGACCTGCTGTTCGGCGGCGCCGGCAACGATCTGCT
>NZ_WHJF01000538.1:0-286 GCF_011682185.1 Massilia genomosp. 1 | reverse complement strand
CTGCTCTGGGGTAGAATTCATGTCGGGCAAGGTGTGTTCGTGCTGATAGGGTAGGTTTTTAGATAACTCCCATTCTATCAATCACTTACGGCATTCTTGCCCTTTTTTGTGCAAAATTCAGGCTAGGAGTCTGCGCGGCAGAAGCTCGTCGGTCGAAATGAGTGGAGAAAAGTCCCACTTCCCGCCCATTTCTCGGTCTGTAGCTACGGCTACAGACCTCAAAAGTGGGCGTGAATTGGGTTCTTTTCCCACCCGTTTCGCCTCGACTCCTTCTGCCGCGCAGACT
>NZ_WHJF01000537.1:0-287 GCF_011682185.1 Massilia genomosp. 1 | reverse complement strand
CGCCGAGCAGCGCATGCAGATGAAGGAATTCGGCAGCGTCCAGGCCGAGATGGCCGAGGTGCAGGCGCAGGCACGCAAGAACGCCAACCCCCAGCTCGAAGCCGATGCGGCCGACGCGCTCGGACGCATGCTGGGCCTGAGGGGCGACGTGGCCGGCGAGCGCCGCCTGTTGACCGAAGCGCTGGCGTTGCGCCGCAAGGTCCATGGCGAGGACAGCTACCAGGTCGGCATGAGTTACGTAAACCTTGGCGGCAGCTATATGCGCGCGAACGACAACCGGCCCGGGC
>NZ_WHJF01000536.1:0-287 GCF_011682185.1 Massilia genomosp. 1 | reverse complement strand
AGCGTGTATTCCAGACTTACGGCGGTGGTATATTCGTCTATGATGAACAAGGACAGCTGGTAGGTGAGTATAGTTATCTCAACGGCAAGGCGACGCGTGATACGGTGTACCTGGGCAACCTGCCGGTGGCAGTGCTGACGCAGACAGTGACGGGAACGGCACCTGCCCAAAGCACGGCGATTAACGTGTTCCATTTTCATCCGGATCATCTGGGAACGCCACGGATGATCACGCGCCCGCTCGACAACAAGATTGTCTGGCGCTGGGACAGCGGTGATCCGTTCGGG
>NZ_WHJF01000535.1:0-287 GCF_011682185.1 Massilia genomosp. 1 | reverse complement strand
TCAGGCGCTCGACCAGCCCGACGGTGGTGGTGATGCCCAGCACCGCCTTCGCCACGAAAGCATTCGCCAGCCAGGCCCGAACATGTGGCGGTCGGCCGATGCCGTCCCAGGAATCGTCAGCGAATTCTTCGATACGCGCCCACTCCAGAACGTAGATAACGCGCTCAAGTTTCGGCGTCACGACGCCCACTTCTGCGCACAGTTCCGGCAGCACGTCATATTGAACTGCGTTCCAGCGTTGCATGATCAGGGCGGGTCGGGTAGCATTCATGGTGTGGGCGTTTTGA
>NZ_WHJF01000534.1:0-288 GCF_011682185.1 Massilia genomosp. 1 | reverse complement strand
GAGCGTGGCTGGTGGTCTGGTGATGCGATGCCCATTCCGGCATGCCTTGCATACGGCTGGCCTCGCGAGGTGTCAAGCCGCGTGCCTTTCCTTTGACGAGATAGACTCCGGTGCAGGTAGCACGGCCACCGCCCGTTGCAGTCAATGCGGCCCCAAGTCCCTTGGCGCTGTAAAGTCGGTAGCCCTGTGCGTCCAGCAACCTCTGTGTTTTGACAGTTTTGAGTAGTCCAACCTCGATCAGCGACGATTGCCGTTCGGTCGGGACTACGCGGTGCAGCACAAATTGGG
>NZ_WHJF01000533.1:0-289 GCF_011682185.1 Massilia genomosp. 1 | reverse complement strand
AAGGGAAGAATCGCCAGGTGCGGCGCATGACGGCCGCGGTGGGATTGCCGACCCTGCGGCTGGTACGCAGCAGCATCGGGCCGTTTTCGCTGGCGACGCACCCCTTGATGCCCGGGGAATGGGTGGAAGTGGCAGCCGGCGACATGAAGAAAATCTGAAGATTTTCTAACCGGGGTCAGAGTGAGCGGCACCGTGTTGACCACTGACCTCATAGTCGTCGCCCCGCGCCAAGGCGCGGGGGCGACAGTTTTCATGCAAGCGCACACGCGCCTTTCAGGCCGAAACACAC
>NZ_WHJF01000532.1:0-289 GCF_011682185.1 Massilia genomosp. 1 | reverse complement strand
CACCTTCTGCGATACCGATTTCGTCGGTACCGATGGCGAACGCGGCGGCAAGTTCGCTACCGGCGCCGCCCTGGCCGCGCTGATCGACAGCCTGTGGCCCACGTCCTACCCGCATAGTAAATATGTGGTCTTCACCGGCGGCGAGCCGCTGCTCCAGCTCGACGCGCCCCTGATCGATGCGATGCACGCCGTTGGGTTCGAGATCGCCATCGAAACCAATGGCACCCTGCCGGTCCCGCCCGGGGTCGACTGGATCTGCGTCAGCCCCAAGATGGGCTCGAAACTGGTG
>NZ_WHJF01000531.1:0-290 GCF_011682185.1 Massilia genomosp. 1 | reverse complement strand
CCTGCTCGATGCCGACATGAACCCGGTGCCGGTCGGGGCGGCGGGCGAGTTGTGCATCGGCGGCGAGCTGCTGGCGCGCGGCTACCATGGCCGTCCTGACCTGAGCGGGGAGCGCTTCGTTCCCGATCCGTTCGGCGCGCCCGGAGCGCGCATGTACCGCACTGGCGACCTGGCGCGCTGGAAGCCGGACGGCGTGATCGATTACCTGGGCCGGATCGACCACCAGGTCAAGATTCGTGGCTTCCGTATCGAGCTGCCGGAAATCGAGGCGTGCCTGCTCGGCCACCCCG
>NZ_WHJF01000530.1:0-290 GCF_011682185.1 Massilia genomosp. 1 | reverse complement strand
TCGCCGGATATCGGGATGATCGTTCAAGCTCAAAATAGCCTTCCCTTCTAGGCGTCTCATTATCCCCGCCATTTTTTCGTACTCCTGCAAGCCAAACTCGACCCCGTAGCCAGCTGTTTGCCAATATGGCGGGTCAAGGTAAAAGAACGTATGAGCTCGATCGTACCGCTCCATGAGCTTGTACCAGTCCATGTTCTCGATAAAGGCGCCAGATAGCCTCAAGTGGGCTGCAGATAGATTTTCTTCTATCCGCAAGAGGTTGACTGGTGGAGCAGTGGTTGCCGTGCCCC
>NZ_WHJF01000052.1:0-47459 GCF_011682185.1 Massilia genomosp. 1 | reverse complement strand
GGTCGCCTTCCTACTTTGCCGGTAGCTGCGGCGGTGCGCCTATCGCCGTTATCCGGCAGTACATCGAACAGCAGCAGACGCCGCACTAGACGCACCAAACCGGACGGCTGCGCCGTCGGCGCTCTTGACCCTGCCCTGAAGGGCGAGGTTTGCCGCGCAACCGATCAATCCATCGTTTGACCGGCCTTGGGCGAACTGGTTCACCGAATTTTTCCGACCGATGAAAATCGCGCCCGCTGTCATGTCGACCTGGTGCTAACAGGAGTCAAGCATGTTGAAACCGATCCGTATCCTTGCCCTGGCTTTGATCTGCCTCTGCCCGACGACGCACGCGGCCGAGCCGGGCACCGAAACGATGCGAGCGCTGCAAACGATCGTGACAGCGGAACACATCGAAGAAAAATACCGGGCCTACCTCGACAGCTCCGCAGCGCGTCATGCCGCGACCTTGCAAAAGATGCTGGAGGAAAAATTGAATGCCGCATCGCAACTGAGTCAAGCGCAACGCAAGCGCGCGCTGGCCATGCTTCCCGCATGGCCTGCCACGCTGGCCGCGGACTTGAAAATACGCGACAAGTCGATGAACCTGCCAGCGCTGATCAGCGACATGGCGCAAACGATCTACCCACGCTATTTCACCGACGCCGAACTCAAGGAGCTGGCGGCGTTTTATGCCAGCAGCGCCTATCAAAAGACCATCGATGTCAGTGCCAGAATCAAGGAGGTCGAGCGCCGCACCGGCGTGGCCGATCCGGCGGCGTGGGACAAATACGAACACCTGTTTACAGAGGCAGAAAATGAGCTCATTCTTGCCAACGGCGATTCTGCCCTCGGCAAGAAACTGACGCGCGTAAGCCCAGCCTTGAACAAGGAGATCCTGATGTATTTCGGCGCCAAAACCAGCGCCAACATTGACGCCATCGCCGGACGCCACATGGCGAAATTTGTCGCCACCATGAACGCCGATACATCCAGATAGGACATCCGGCACCGTTTGCCAGCTCGGCAGGAATACAGCCGGCACGGTAAGATCGCCGTCATGGATAATCTAAGTCACTCTTTAGTTGGACTGGCCGCCGGCGAATTGGTTCACCGTAGTTTGCCGGCCGAAGCCGATCCAGCCTTGCAGCGCACCCGGCGCCGCCTGATGCTGTTTTCGTGCTGGGCCGCCAGCAATTTCCCCGACCTCGACCTGGTGCTCGGCGGCCTCCTGCCCAGTCCGCTGGGCTATCTGCTGCATCATCGCGGCCACACCCACACCTTGTTGCTCGAAATCCCCCAGGCGCTGCTGCTGGTTGCCCTGCTGTGGTTGCTGTGGCCGGGGGCGCGCGCCCTGCTGCGCGCCAGCAAGCCGGCCCGCGCAGGGCTGCTGGCGGCGGTCGCCGCCGGTTTCCTGCTGCACCTGGGCATGGATGCCTTGAACTCCTACGGCGTCCATCCTTTCTACCCGTTCGACACGCGCTGGGTGTATGGCGACATGGTGTTCATCCTCGAACCGGTGTTCTGGGTGGCCGGCGCGGTGCCGCTGGCGATGATGCTGGGCAAGCGCTTCTGGCGTGCGCTGCTGCTGGTCGCGCTGGCCGGCATGCTGGCCTATTTCACCGTGCGCGGTTTCCTGCACTGGGGTTCGCTGGCGGCCTTGCTCGCCTTCGGCGCCGGCCTGGCCCTGCTGCAACAGCGCGCCGGCAAGACCGGCAAGCAAGCCTTGGGCGTGGCGCTGCTGGCCGCGCTCGGCTTCGTGGCGGTCCAGGGCGGCGCGATGCGACAGGGCCAGACCATCGTGGCCGACCACCTGCGCCAGCTCGACCCGGCCAGCACCCTGCTCGACACCGCCATGACGGCGTTTCCAGCCAACCCGCTGTGCTGGATCTTCGTCTCGGCCGAACGCGACAAGGTGGCTGGCACCTACCGCCTGCGGCGCGGCATGGTCAGCATTGCACCGAAGCTGCTCGCGCTCAACGCTTGCCCGGCCGCCCTGTCCGAAGGCGCACCCGCGCCCGGCGCGCAACTGGTCGTCAACTGGAGCCAGGAAGCATCGTTGGCCCGCTTGCGCGCGCTGCGGACCAGCAACTGTCGTTTCGATGCCTGGATGCGCTTTGCGCGCATGCCCGCGCTCGCGCCCGACAACGCCTCCGACCTGCGCTTCAGCACCACGCCGAAAGGCAATTTCACCACCTTGCCGCTGGACGAGAAAAACGGCCAGCCCTGCCCCGCCGGCGTACCCGGCTGGGGCTATCCGCGCGCCGACCTGCTGTAAGCCGGTCCGTGCTATGCTCGTTGCACGCCAACCACCGCCCCCGGAGCCCCCGTGACAACACCGCGGTTTTCGCACATGGTCGGGCCGCGCACCTACGGCTTTCGCGACCTCAAGGACTTGATGGCGCGCGCCTCGCCGGCCCGCTCGGGCGACTTGCTGGCGGGCGTGGCGGCAGCCAGCGCCGAAGAACGGGTGGCGGCCCAAATGGCCCTGGCCGACTTGCCATTGCGCACCATTCTCGACAATCCCCCGATTCCCTACGAAGACGATGAAGTCACGCGCCTGATCGTCGACAGCCACGATGCGGCCGCCTTCGCGCCGATCGCCCACCTGACCGTCGGCGACCTGCGCAACTGGCTGCTGGGCGACGCCGCCGACAGCGCGCTGCTGGCCTTTGTCGCGCCCGGCATCACGCCCGAGATAGCGGCGGCGGTGTCGAAAATCATGCGCATCCAGGACCTGGTGCTGGTGGCGCGCAAATGCCGGGTGGTCACGGCCTTTCGCAACACCCTCGGGCTCGACGGCCGCATGGCCACGCGCCTGCAACCGAACCACCCGACCGACGACGTCACCGGCATCGCCGCCAGCATCCTCGACGGCCTGATGTACGGCAGCGGCGACGCCGTGATCGGCATCAACCCGGCCACCGACAATGTGGCCCAGGTGGTCAACCTGGTCGGCATGCTCGACGCCGTCATTGCCCAATACCAGATTCCGACCCAGTCGTGCGTGCTGACCCACGTCACCAACACCATCGAGGCGATCAGGCGCGGCGCGCCGGTCGACCTGGTATTCCAGTCGGTGGCCGGGACCGAGGCGGCCAACCGCGGCTTCGGCATCGATCTGGCGCTGCTGGCCGAAGCGCGCAGCGCCGCCCTGTCGCTGGGACGCGGCACGGTGGGCGAGAACGTCATGTATTTCGAAACCGGCCAGGGCAGCGCGCTGTCGGCCAACGCCCATCACGGGCTCGACCAGCAAACCTGCGAAGCGCGCGCCTACGCGGTCGCGCGCGCCTTCAAGCCGCTGCTGGTGAACTCGGTGGTCGGCTTCATCGGGCCGGAATACCTGTACGACGGCAAGCAGATCATCCGCGCCGGGCTGGAAGACCACTTCTGCGCCAAGCTGCTCGGCTTGCCGATGGGGTGCGACGTCTGCTACACCAACCATGCCGAAGCCGACCAGGACGATATGGACGTGCTGCTGACCATGCTCGGCGCGGCCGGCTGCAACTTCGTCATGGGCGTGCCGGGTTCGGACGACATCATGCTCAATTACCAGAGCACGTCTTTTCACGACGCGCTGTATGCGCGCCGCGTGCTGGGCCTGCGCGCCGCGCCCGAATTCGAAGCCTGGCTGCACCGCATGCAGATTTTTTGCGGCACTGGCGCCGCCCAACTGCCGGACGCGCTGGCGCCCGTTTTTCAACAAGCCTTGCAGCGCTTATGAACCAATCGAAGCATGTCCTGTCCAATCCCTGGCAAGCCTTGCGCGGCCTGACCCAGGCGCGCATTGCGCTCGGGCGCAGCGGCGTGAGCGTACCGACGTCGGCGCAGCTCGATTTTCAGCTGGCGCATGCGCGCGCGCGCGACGCGGTCCACATGGCGCTCGATGCGGATGCGCTGGTGACGGCGCTGGCCGGGGATGGACTGGCCTGCCTGAAGGTACACAGCGCCTGCCCGGACCGCGCCAGCTACCTGCAGCGTCCGGACCTGGGCCGCATGCTCGATGCGCCGTCGCGCGCCGCGCTGCTGGCGGCGGCCCCGGCCTCGTGCGACCTGGCGCTGGTCATCGGCGACGGCTTGTCGGCGCTGGCCATCGAACAGAATGCGCGCCCGTTCCTGGCGGTGTTGCTGGCGCGCTTGGGCAAAGCCGAGCAACAGGAACAGGCGCAGGAACAGGCGCAGGAACACGCACAGTGGCGCCTCGGGCCGGTCGTGATCGCCAGCCAGGCGCGGGTGGCGGTCGGCGACGAGATCGGCGCCTTGCTGAACGCGCGCGCAGTGGCGATGCTGATCGGGGAGCGGCCGGGGCTCAGTTCACCGGACAGCATGGGCGTCTACCTGAGCTGGGCGCCGCGCGTGGGCTTGACCGATGCCGACCGTAACTGCATTTCGAATGTGCGGCCGGCCGGGCTGAGCTATGAAGAGGCGGCGTACCGGCTGCATTATCTGTTGACGCAAGCCAGGCAGCGCGGGATATCCGGCGTGTTGCTCAAGGATGATACCGTTGCCGAAGGGGGATTGCCGCAGGCGGGGAAAGGGAATTTTTTGCTGCGCTGAGGGTAGCCCGGGAATCGGCATGGGGCTTGCACTTGCCTCCTCGATGCAACACCGTCATTCCCGGCCGAGGCCGGGAATGACGGTTTCATGTGTAGCGGCAAGCATGAGCGGGGGCAAGCGCATCGGGAGCTCCTGCGCCCGCATGCCTAACGCCGTGCGCACACCAGTCGCTGCCCGACATTGAACTTCAGAATCATCTTGTCGCGCGACAGTTCTTCCACCCGCAAGGTGTCATTCACGTTCGAAAACTGAATCGACAGCTGGCTCTCGCGATACATCCAGCGCCCTGGCGAGACCCGGTTCGCATAACGCATCTGCAAGGTGCGGTCGTCGCTGAAGGCAATCATCACCGAGGTTCCGCCAATCGGATCGTTGCAATGCCATTCGCCCACCACCAGGTCGCCATTCTGCGCACTCTGGGCCGGGTTTTCCTGCGCGCGTTCGGCGCTCATCTTGGCAATCAGGCCGCCGCCGCGGCGCGTGCGCATGCTGCCGATCCATTCGGCCGGCGCGGCAAAATTCAGGTTCTGTCCGGTGCGCATCTGGAACGTCACGATCCCCACCAGCCGGCCTGAACTGTCGAACAGTCCGCCGCCGCTCGAGCCGGGCGAGACCGGCGCCGTGGTCTGGATCAGGGTGCCGCCGTCGAGCGGGCGCAGCGACGATACGATGCCGTCGCTGATGGTCAGGTCGAGCCCGTGCGGAGCGCCAATGGCAATCACGCGCTGGCCGGTACGCAACTCGCCCGAGGCGCCGATCACGGCGGCCGGGGCATTGAGGCCCTTGACCGCCAGCTTGCACAGGTCGCGTTCTTCGTCGGCCACGGTCACTGTCGCGTCGTAGCTGTCTTGCCCGAGCTTGACCTGCAGGCGCGAACCGGCCAAGGCCACGTGGCAATTGGTAATGATTTCGTTGCCGCCGAGCGCGACCCCGCTGCCGGTACCGACCATGCTGGCGCCGTTGTACATATTAATACGCGCCACAAACGGCGAGAGCTTGGCGAACAGGTCTTCCATGCCCATGGCGCCGGACCCGTTGCCGGCCACTGGGGCGGACACGGCCTGGCTCTGGGACTGGGCGGGAAAGTTGCCGCCATGCGCGCCGTTATCCTGCCTCGCCACCTGGCTTGCACCCTGGGCTGCGACCAGCGGCGGCGCGGCCGGGGCGCGGCCCTTGGACCAGTACACGAGCGCAGCGACCAGCAAGCCCGCGCCCAGGCCATAGCGCCAGTCGAGGTTGAAACCGGCCTTCGACCCGGCATCGGCATCGACGCTGCGGGTGAGCGGCGGCGCGATCTGGCTACGGTCGTAATGGCCGCGCTTGTCCTTGTTCGACAGCACGGCGTAGGCTTCACGCACCAGCACCCAGTCATTGCGGTCGTACGAGCCGCTCTGAAACGCGGCATGCAAACGCGCGTACGCTGCGGCAATCTCTTCAGACGTGGCGAGGGGATCGACACCCAAAATGGTGTACAGCGTTCGTTTCATTTGCAGCGTCTCCGGTGGGAAACGTCGATCATAGCGTAAATATCATCAGCTATCATAGCCCGCCGGAAATATTGCTTTTTCTTGGTGACGGGCTTGACACCGCCGGCATCATTGACGTGGAGGCCGCTGTTACTGATCGAGCGAGGCCGGCGGCGCGTGTTGCTCGGGCTCGGGCGGCGGTGGCGGCGGTGGCGGATCGCCGCGCTCGCCCTCCATCGGCATCGCTTCCTCGCTCTCCCTATCCTCGGGGTCAAGCTCCGGCGGGGCCGGCGGCGCAACGCCTTCCTGCTGCATGTCGCCGGCTTCTTCGCTGATGTCGCCCGGATTGTCTTCCTGGCGCACCGGTTCCGGGCGGCGTCCGCCGGCAAACAGCGCGGCCGTATCGACTTTGCCTTCGGCAACCGCCGCCTTGAAGAAGTCGCCCACCACCAGAATCGCGTTGTGGCCGCCCTGCCCCCAGTAATTGCTGCGCATGGTGACGCGGTTGTCGTTAAAGCCGACCCAGGCGCCGGCCACGAGTTTCGGATGCATCATGATGAACCAGCCATCGGTGTTGTTCTGGGTGGTGCCGGTCTTGCCGGCAACGTCGCCGGTGATGCCGAAGCGGTAGCGGATGGCCGTGCCGGTGCCGCGGTTGATCACGCCACGCATCATGTCGATCAAGTCGGCCGCGTTTTGCGACGACATGGCGCGCTCCGGCGCCGGGGCGCCGAATTCGGCGACAACCTTGCCTGCCCGGTCGGTGATGCGGGTGACGAACACCGGTTTGCGATACTCGCCCTGGGCCGCAATGCTGCTGTACGCGTTGACCATTTCGAGCAGGGTCACCGGGCTGGTGCCCAGCGCCAGCGAGGGCACCGATTCGAGCTTGCTGTTGCGGATGCCGAGGCCGCGCGCCAGGTTGATGATGCCCGGCAAGCCGACATCCTGCATGACCTGGGCGGTAATGGTGTTCTTGGAAAACACCAGGCCATCGCGCATGCTCATCATGTTGCCGCTCGACCCGCTCATGTCGGTCGGGCGCCAGACGGTGCCGTCGCCCGCCTTGATATTCATCACCGCGTCGCGGTAGGGGCGGTTCGGTGCGAAGCCTTTTTCCAGCGCGGCGCCGTAGACGATCGGCTTGAAGGTCGAGCCGGGCTGGCGCGCGGCCTGCACCACGTGGTCGTACTGTTCTTTATGGAAGTCGCGACTGCCGACCCAGGCCTTGATGTGGCCGGTTTCCGGGTCCATCGCCACGAAGCCGGTTTCCAGGCGCGTCTTGGCCGCGCGCAAGCGGGCGATGAAGGCGCGGTCGGCGCGCAGGCGCTTGAGCGCGAGCGGTCCGGTGTCGCCGCTCTCGATGGCTTTCTTGTACTCTGGCGTTTCGCGAATGAAACTATTGACCAGCGCCCCTTTCGAGCGCCAGAAATACTCGAACGGCGTGATCGATCCGTGCATGCCGGCATAGCCGCCGGCCGAGCCGGAGCCGCTGTCGCTCTGCGCCCATTCGACGTCGGCGACGATCTGCAAGGCATTGCCCTGGCGCTCGACCGCCTTTTCGGCGGCCTCCTGCAGGGAGGAGTCGAGCGTGGTGTGGACCACCAGGCCGTCGCGCTCGACGTTGTAGTCGTTTTCGTCGGCCCATTCGATCAGCCACTTGCGCACATAGGCGGTGAAATGGGTGTCGGTCGGGTTGCGCTCGGCCTGGCGCGAAAAGGACACGCGCAGCGGCTTGCGGCGCAAGCTGTCGTAACGCTTGTCGTCGAGCATGCCGTGCTTGCGCATTTGCGACAGCACCACATTGCGGCGCTGCACCGAGCGCTCCGGATTGTTGACCGGATTATAGTAATTGGTCCCTTTGAGCATGCCCACCAGGGTCGCGCTTTCCAGGATGTCGAGCTTGGCGGCGGTCGTGTTGAAATACGTGCGCGCCGCCATCTCGACGCCGAAGGTGTTGTACAGGAAAGGTACCGTATTCAGGTAGGATTCCAGGATCTCATCCTTGCTGTAAGCCGATTCGATCTTCACGGCGGTAATCATTTCCTTGAGCTTGCGGTTGATGTTGCGCGCACGGCCTATTTCTTCCGGAAACATATTGCGCGCCAGCTGCTGGCTGATGGTCGAGCCGCCCTGCGGATTGCCGAGGGCGGTGTGCAGCACCGATGCCAGCGTACGCTTGAAATCGATGCCGTGATGGTCCCGGAAGCGGTGGTCTTCGGTGGCGATCAGCGCCGCGATCATGTGCGGCGAAATCTGGGCCAGGGTCACGCGCTCTTGCAAGCCTTCTTCGAAGCTGGCCAGTTCCTTGCCGTCGGCGGACACCAGGATCGACGCCTTGGCCGCCCGCGTTTGCTTAAGATCGGCAACGCCAGGCGTGAACGGCAGCAAGATCAGCACCCAGACCAGCAGCACCGCCAGCGGCGCGCCGACACACCACAGCAGCGGCAGTCCGATGCGTTTGTAGGGCGGCTGCGCCATCAGGTAGTCGCGCAGGCGCCCCAGGCGCTCGCCCGCCGCGCCGCCTGCCGCGCGCATGCCTTGTCCCAGTCGTCCCATCAGATTGCGGTCGTCGCCCACGTTTGCTTCCTTGCTTAAAAGTCATTAACTTGCCTCACAGTATATCCGAGGGTACACAAGGTCGCGCGCGTCGGCGTTGCGGGCGCAGGCCAGCGTGCTTCCTGATAGCAGGACGTGGTTTTGTCCTACGCGACAATTGCCAGTACGCCTACTCCCTGCACGAATGAGACCGCCTATCATGACGTTTCTGCTACAAGACAGGCAGCCAGGAATCATCCCAGCCACCCGGTAGCGCAATAGTTACCACAGAAAATATCAGGAGCACACCATGAGGACCTCATCGTCGACTACCCGTAACACGCCGAAAGCCATGTCAGGCGGCCAGGAAGCGCAGGACGCGATCGCGCTGCTGACCGAAGACCACGAGAACGTGAAACAGATGTTCGAACAGTTCGACGGCCTGGGCGAGCGCGCGCATGCAACCAAGAAAAAACTGTCCATGCAAATTTGCACGGAATTGACCAAGCATGCGACGGCCGAGGAAGAAATTTTCTACCCGGCAGTGCGCGCGGCGACCAAGAAGAATGAAGACCTGGTCGACGAAGCCACCGTCGAGCACGCATCGGCCAAAGACCTGATCGCGCAGATCATGGAAATGGAAGCGACCGACGAGCTGTTCGACGCCAAGGTCAAAGTCTTGTCCGAGATGATCGAGCACCACGTCCAGGAAGAAGAGAACGACATGTTTCCAAAGGCGCGCGAGGCTGGCCTGGATCTGGAAGCGCTGGGGCAGCAAATTGCCGAGCGTAAAGCACAGATCGCGGTGTAATTGACAGCACCATCCCGCTTTGGCGGGATGGCGAACGGTTCCTCCTCAATCCGCTGACGTTCAGCGCGGGTTGACGGGGAATCGTTTGCGTTGGTAAGCCAGGAATTTCACGCCGCCGCGCGACCCGGTGAGCATGTCGATAAGACTGGCCCTGCGCCAAGGCGGCCGCCTTGGCGCAGGGATGACGGGCGCTGCCGCTATTGCGCGTCCATCTGCCACCAGTTCATGTTCCACCCACCCACGCGCGCGTAAATGGCCAGGTCCTGCTGGCCGGCTTCCAGATAGGCGCTCGCCGTCACCGTCTGCCAGTTCTGCCATCCGCCCGTGTTGGGCACGACCACGGTCGCCAGGTCGCTGCCATTCTTGCTCAACGCGAACTGCCCGCCGTTGTAGATCGAGGCAACCCGGAACTGCAGCTTGTACCAGCCGGCCTTCGGCACATTGACTGGATAACTCATCCAGTCATTGTTATCGACGTTGCTCACATTAAAGCCGCCGCCCGCATCGCTGGTGGTCTCCATGCGCATGCCGCTGTGCGTGGTAAACATTTCCGCTTCGATTTTCGCGCCCACCGCCGGTTTCCAGTTCATCCAGTACGCAATACTTTCATTGCGCACCAGCGGCTGCGTGGCGAAGCTGCGGAAATAGCTTTCGATCTGCGCGCTCGATGCCGTGCTGACATTCAGGCTGCCCAGCCCTCCCCCATTGCTGCTGTTTGTCACCATGCCCCAGCCCCAGGAGTTGGTGTCGCCATTCGAGCCGCCGTAACTGACGGTCTTGTAGGCCCAGTTGGTCGCCGCCCAGCCATACATATTGTAGGCGTCGTACGTCTTGCGGGTGATCTGTCCGCCGTAGCTGCCCAGCAAGGTCCAGGGCTGGAATTCGCCGATCAGGAATGGCGTATTCAATCCGGTCAGCCTGGCATTCCAGTCGCAGCTTTCACCGCTGCCGTTGACGTTGCAGTGCAGCCAGTTGGCGTGCATATTGGCCTGCTTGGCCGCGCCCTGCACTTCGTTCCAGCCCCACAGCCCCGGATAGAAGTGCATCCAGAAGGCCACGTTGCTCAAGCCACGCGTGTGCGGGTTGCCATAGGCATCGATGCCGCTGTTGTGGCCCGGCAGCAGGATCATGTGTTCCGGGTCCTTCGCCCTGACCACGTTGAACAGTTCGTACGCGTAATTGGCCAGGGTGGTCGCATCCGTGCCCCACGGCTCGTTCAGCAAGTCGTAGGCGGCCACGGCAGTGCGGCCACGGTAACGCTCGGCGATCTTGTCCCACAGCCACTTGGTACGGTCGCGGTAGGCAGCGTTCGACCACAGCTGCGCCGGTCCCACGCAACCATCGTGCTGCTCGGTCGCCGCCGCCTGTCCGCCCACGGCGCCGTGCAGGTCGAGGATCACGTACATGCCGCGCTTTTCCGCTTCGTTGATGGCGAAGTCCAGGTGCTTCCAGGCGTCGGCGCGCAGCTTGTAGGGGCTGTATTCGTTTTCCACCAGGTTGAAGTAGAAAGGCACGCGCACCACGTTCATGCCCATGCCCTTGATCAGGTCGAAATCGCGCGTGGTCATCCAGCTGTCGCGGTACACGCCCATCAGGCGTTCTTTCTCGGCGTTGCCGAAGCGCTGCGCCAGCGTGCCTTCGAGCGTACACTGGTCGTTGACCAGGCCGTTGCCGGTGGACATGCTGTTGTTCATCATCCAGAACTCGAGTTGCAGCCAGTTGCCCAGGTTGACGCCGCGCAGGTTGACGCGTTTGCCGCTGCTGTCGACCCAGTAGCGCCCGTTCTGGCGGATCGCCGGCAGTTTGGCCGACGTGCTTTCGGCGATGAAGTTCATCCAGTTCAGGTTGAAACCGCCGCCTTTGGCGAACACGGCCAGGTTCTGCGGACCGGCGTTGAGAAAGACGCGCGAGCTGATGGTCTGCCAGGTTTGCCAGCCACCGGTGTTGGGCACGCCGACGGCATCGCTGATATCTTTGGCGTTCTGGCTCAGCACCAACTGGCCGCTGGCGCCGTTTGACGCCACCCGGTACTGCACCGTGTACCAGCCGCTGGTCGATGGATTGACCGAATAGCTCATCGAGTCGTTGGTCTCGATCCAGCCGACATTGGCGCCGCCGCCCGTGTCCGCCGTCGCTTCGGTGGCGACGCCCTGCATCGACGCGTACGATTCCGCTTCGAGTTTGCCGGGCAAGGCGGTCTGGGCGGCGCAGGCGATGCTGAGCACACTGCCCGCCAGCGTACACAGCACATGCGGCAAGCGATGCCGCAGCTGCCTGTGAAGGGTAAGTTTCATGACAAGTCTCCGGTTGTTATAGGGAGCAGCCGGTCGATGCCGCGCTGCCGGGAAGACACGCTTGCGATGCACGGGATTGGAAACGCTCCCAATATCGTGTAATTGATGGTATTGATTTCGCCTGGCGGCGTCAACGTCAATATAAAAAGCCCTTGGGAAACTAGCCTTGACGCGCGAACAGCACAGTGTTCGCGTGCGGAAGTTTGCCTGGGTACAGAGCCATTTCCGACTGCACATTTCGTCGGTCAATTTCAGCGGCCTCGGCCTACATTTGTCCTACACGACAATTGCAAGTGCTCCTACTCCAAGGCTCGGGCCGCTGGCCTAAGATGTCTCTACTCGCTTCCGGACGAACAAGTTTGAAAGCGAAAACCAAGTAGTTCCTGCGGCACATTTCAATTAAAACACTAGGAGAAATCACCATGGCATCGAACAACAATCAAGGCGGCAACAAAGACAACAATGCATCGAACAGCGGTTCGAACAGCGCTTCGCAAAGCGGCAGCAAGGGCGGCCAGGGCAACAACCAGAGCGACACCAGCAACCGCGGTTTCGCTTCGATGGACCCTGAGCAGCAGCGCGAGATTGCAGCCGAAGGCGGCCGCGCAGCCCACGCCTCCGGCAATGCCCATGAGTTCACCTCCGAAGAAGCGCGCGAAGCAGGCAAGCTGAGCCACAGCGGCGGCAACCAGCAAAGCGCTTCGGGCAACAGCAAGCAAAGCGATTCGGACAGCGCTTCGTCACGTGGCTCGTCGGCCAGCAACAAGAGCGATTCCGATAGCGCTTCGTCGCGCGGCTCGTCGGCCAGCAACAAGAGCGACTCGGACAGCGGCACCTCGCGCGGCGGCAACAAGCAAAGCGGCTCGTCGGGCGACGATTCGTCTTCGGGCGGCAAATCGGGCGGCTCGAACAATGCCAGCTCGGGCGGCTCCAAATCGGGTTCCGGTTCCGGCTCGAGCTCGGGCAGCAAAAGCGCCAAGTAAGCCAGTCTGAGCCCGCCCCGCTGTAGCGGGGCAGTTAGCGACGACAATAGCCTGCTGTGTGCAGGCGATTGTCGTTTTCAGGGGGGGCGGGCGATCAGCGAAACTTCTTCGGGTGACGCTGGCGCGCCGCCGCGTTTTGCGACTGCAGCATCGAATCGACCCGCTCGGACGCACTGCGCGCCAGTTCCTGGGCCAGCGCCACGCTCGGAAAAAATTCCGGCTCGCGGTAAGCCAGCCAGGCGTACGCCGAATACAGGCGGCAACTATCTTCCACCTCTTGCAGGTTCTGCCACGCCAACTGGCCACTATCCTCGTGCAACTTGCACACCTTCTTCTTGGCCAGCGACTGCGCCCACATTTCCCAGGCCCGGTGCAGCGACGGCACCTTGGTCGACACCGGCACCAGCGAGAGCATGAATTTCTCCGCCACCGACAAGGGCAAGGTATCGAGCCACTCGGCGCGCTCGGACTGCTCCTCGGTAATGCGCGGATAGAAAAAGCCGTCCGGCACATCGATATTGTGGACGAAGCGCTTGAGCAGGCGCACCAGCGAGGTTTCCTCGGTCACGGACGCGATCCGGTGCAAGTGTTCGAGCGAGGGCGCGACCGGAAAGCCGGTGGCGTTGAGCGGCGCCAGCTTTTCCTTGAGCAAGGCGCGCATCACTTCATGCGTCTCGTCATCGTAACCGGCCACCTTGCCCTCCTCGTGTACCCCGTAGCGGCCGGCGCGGCCGGCGATCTGGCGCGCCAGCGAGGCCGAAATTTCCTCTTCATCGATACCGTTGAATTTGACGGTGGTGGTCATCACGATGCGTTCGATCGGCATGTTCAGGCCCATTGCCAGCGCATCGGTGCCGACCACGATATCGGCCGAGCCATCACGGAAACGCTCGGCCTGGGCGCGCCGCACCTCGGGCGCCAGGTTGCCGTACACGGTCGCCACCGACAAGCCGATCTCGGTGATCATGTCGCGCCACATCAACACCTCGCGCCGCGAAAAGCAGATCACCGCATCGCCGCGTTTGAGGTTGCGCAACTTGCGCACCGGACCCGCATCCATCGACAGCGGCGCCATGCGCTTGAGCAGATGCACTTCGAGCGGGCATTCAAGGCGCGCAGCCAACGCCTCGATCGCGCGCCGCGCTTCCGGTGCGCCGACCAGGTACACCACCGAGGCCGGGGCGCCGCACACGGCCGCAGTCCAGGCCGCGCCACGGTCGCGGTCGGCCAGCATCTGGATCTCGTCGATGACGGCCACCTCGACCGGCGTGCGGGAATCGAGCATCTCGACCGTGCTGGCCACGTGGGTGCCGTCCTCGGCGATGCGGCGCTCCTCGCCCGTGACCAGGCTCACCGCCAGCGCCTTGCCGTGTGGGCGCGCCGCTTGCAGGCGCTCGAAATTTTCCAGCGCCAGCAAGCGCAGCGGGGCAAGATAGACGCCGCTTTTGGCGTTGGCCAGCGCTTCCATCGCGCGGTGCGTCTTGCCGGAATTGGTCGGGCCGAGCAAGGCGATGAACTTGCGCGGCATGCGGCGCGCCACCTCGAACGAGGCCGGATACTCGGCCAGGTTGATGCTGGCGCGGGTGCGCGCGGCGTGGCGCTCCTCCTGGGCGCGCTCGAGCGCGTGGGCCACGCGCTGTTCGATGCGTTCGAACAGATAGCTGGCCGGTTCCGACGTTTCCATTTCGAACAGCGGGCCGAGGAATGCGGCGGCGTCCAGGTTATGATCCTCGCACTCGCCGGAAATATCGCGCACGAACACGCGCACGCTCTGGTGCAGCTCATCGATGGTGCGTTCGGACACCCTTTCGCGCAGCAAGGCGCGCTTGACATCCTGATCCATCTTGCGCCACTTGCCGGGACGCGCCAGCACGCCCTGGGCCGGGACCAGGTGATACGGCACATTCAGGCCGCCTTCATCGACCGCCCCGGAAAATTGCAGGAATACGCGGCCCTCCATCTTCACAAGGCGCACGGCCTGGGGATCGAAGCCGAGTTCGGCGACCAGCGCATCGTCGTCGCTGTTGTCGTTGGCGGAAGGGGGTAATTGCTGAGTTGAAGATGCTGTCATTGGTGCTATTCAAAATTATCTATGCGATGAACGTCCACTATATCGCGTCTGCGCCGCTTGCGTAATAGGAAACATTTCCTAACCGGGGTCAGAGCTTTAATTAGTAATGTTTCGAATTAAAGCTCTGACCCCGGTTTGACCCCGGTTGTAGGAATTTTCACCGCGAGTCGGAGCGCTGATCCCGATAAGGAAGTTAATTGTCGGGGCGCAGGAGTTTTATCAGGGCGACGGCGTGGATGGCAGCCGCTTCCATCGCTGCGGCCTGCATGGCGCGGTAGTGCGTCAGCACGTCATTGCCCATCGCGGTCACGCTGGCGCCGCCGCCCTGGCTGCCGCCGGCCGCGCTGCGCACCAGCGGCGCGCCGAAGCTGCGGTTCATCACGTCCACCAGCAGCCACGCGCGCCGGTACGACATGCCCATCGCGCGCGCCGCGGCACTGATCGATCCAGTCCTCCTGATGGCGTCGAGCAAGTCGGCCTTGCCCGGCCCCATCGCAATCTCGTCGTCCTGCAACAGGCGCAGCTTGACGTCGATCCGGGCCGCAGGCCGCCCTCCCCCGTTTTCGTTTTCGTTCTCGCTCTTCATCCGCTTCAGCCTCCCGAGAGCAAGGCGGCAGCCTTGACCTGGGCCCACACCGGCATCCCCACTTCCAGCCCCAGCTGGTCGCACGAGCGCCGCGTGATGCGCGCCAGCAGTGGCGTGCCGCCGGCGTCGAGCCGCACCATGACGTGCGCCGGATCGATACCCGGCGCGATCTGCACCACCGTCGCGCGCAGCTGGTTCAGGATCGAGCTGCCCGCCTGCGCCACCAGCGCCACGCTGACGTCGCGCGCCAGCACGCGCAGCCGCAAGCGCGTCCCCAGCGCCAGCGCGGCGTGCGCGATGTACATGGCGCCGCCCGCCGCCTTCAGGCACAGCAGCCCGTAAGCGCCATCGACACTGTCGACCACGCCGTCGACCAGCGCACCGGCCTCGTCGAGCATGGCACGCGTCACTTCCGGCAACACCAGGGTCTCGGCCGCCGGCCCGCTGGCGACGATGCGCCCGCCGTCGAGCAGCACGATATGGTCGGCCAGGCGCGCCACTTCCTGCATCGCGTGGCTGACGTACAGCATGGGAATGGCCAGCTCGGCCTGCACCCGCTCCAGATACGGCAGCACCTCGTCCTTGCGCCCTGCGTCGAGCGAGGCCAGCGGTTCATCCATCAGCAGCAGGCGCGGGGCGCCCAGCATGGCGCGTGCGATCGCCACCCGCTGGCGCTCGCCGCCGGACAATCCCTGCGGCCGGCGCCCGAGCAAATGGCCGATGCCCAGCAACGCCACCGCATGCGCCATCACCTTGGCGCCATCGGCGGCGCGCGCCCGCTTGCGGGCAAAATCGAGGTTGCCCTGGACCGACAGGTGCGCAAACAGGCTCGCTTCCTGGAACACATAGCCGAGCGCGCGCTGGTGCGTCGGCAGGAACACCCCGGCCGCGTCATCTTGCCACACCTGGCCGTTGACTTCGAGATAGCCGCCGGCATGGCGCTCGAGCCCGGCAATCGCGCGCAGCAGGGTGGTCTTGCCGGAGCCGGAATGGCCGAACAGCGCACTCACCCCATGCCCCGGCAAGTCGAGCCGGACCTGCATGGCAAAACCGCTGCGCCGGATGTCGAAGCGCATGCGCAGCGCCGGCGCCAGCCCCGCGCCGCCAGTCACAGCGCCCGCCGGGTCGGATTGAAGCGGTACAGCAACAGCAAGGCCACGAAGCTGATCGCCAGCATGCCGCCGGACAGCCAGTGCGCCTGGGCATATTCGATCGCTTCCACATGCCCGTAAATCTGGACCGAGACCACCCGCGTCTGTTGCGGAATGTTCCCACCGATCATCATCACCACGCCGAATTCGCCGACCGTGTGGGCGAAGCCGAGCGTGGCGGCGCTCATGTAGCCAGGCTTGGCCAGCGGCAGCACGACCGAAAAGAAGGTGTCGAGCGGACTGGCGCGCAAGGTCGCCGCCACTTCGAGCGGACGCGGGCCGATCGCTTCGAAGGCATTTTGCAGCGGTTGGATCACGAAGGGCATCGAATACAGCAGCGAGCCGATGACCAGCCCGGCAAAGCTGAACGGCAGCAGTCCCAGGCCGAGCGCTTGCGTCAGGTGCCCGAGCGGGCCGTTCGAGCCCATCGCCACCAGCAGGTAAAAGCCGAGCACGGACGGCGGCAGCACCAGCGGCAGCGCCACCACCGCGCCGACCACGCTCCTGGCGCGCGAGCGCGTTTGCGACAACCACCACGCCACGGGCGTACCGAGCACCAGCAGCAGCAGCGTGACAATGCCCGCCAGTTTCAGGGTCAGCCGGATGGCGCCCCAGTCGTCCGCGCTGAGCATGCGCCCTTACAGCTCGTAACCGTAGGAGCGGATCACGGCGCGCGCCGGCGCCCCGCGCAGATAGTCCAGGAAAGCCAGCGCGGCCGGCTGGTCCTTGCCCGCCGCCAGCAGCAGCGCATCTTGCCGGATCGGTGCGTACATTCCCGACGGCACCACCCAAACCGAGCCCGATTCCGGCTTGCCGCCGCCCCGTATTTGCGACAGGGCCACAAAGCCGAGCGGCGCCGCGCCCGAGACGACAAATTGATGGGCTTGGGCAATGCTGTCGCCCTGGACCAGCGTGGGCGCCAGGCGTTCGTGCAAGCGCAGCTTTTCCAGGGTTTGCATGGCTGCCGCGCCGTACGGCGCCAGCTTGGGATTGGCGATGGCCAGGTGCGCGAACTTGCCCTGGCTGAGCACGTCGCCGCGCTGGTCCACCAGCCCCGCCTGCGGACTCCACAAGACCAGCTTGCCGATGGCGTAGGTAAACCGGGAGCCCGGCGCAGCGTTGCCTTCCCGCTCCAGCCGCGCCGGCGTCTCCTCATCGGCCGCCAGCAAGACCTGGAATGGCGCACCGTTCTTGATCTGGGCGTAGAACTTGCCGGTGGCGCCGATGGTGGTGAGCACCTTGTGCCCGCTGGCGCGTTCGAAACCGGTCGCGATCTCTTTCATCGGCCCGCTGAAATTGGCGGCCACGGCCACATGCACCTCGTCGGCGCTGGCAATCCCGGTCGCCGTCAGGGCGAGCCACAAGCTGGCAAGTCGAATCATATTGCTACTCCATTCGTGGTGAAGGCGGGTGCGCCGCGCATGGCGCTATATCCGATTATATACGACGACGTTTGCAGCCCGGAAAAGCGCATCGGGTAGGGATTTTTCGCCATCGTCCCCGCAGCGCGGCGGATGTGGCGAATATGCGACCATTTAAGGAATTTTCGTCCCGTACCGACAGCGGCAAACGCATAATGATTGCGACGATGGCGCGCGGAAATGTCACAAGATGCCGCAGCGATAACGATATTTCAATCTTCACAAGGAAACGCTGATGATCCTGTCCAATATGAAAATCGGAGCGCGCCTGTATCTGGGTTTTGCCGCCGTGGTGCTGTTGCTGGTCCTGTTGGTCAGCGTGGCGTACGCCAACTTCAAGAAGCTCAGCGCCGCCAACGATATCAATGTGCATACCTATCAGGTGGTCGCCGAAGTCAACACCGCCCTGAGCCAGTTGATCAATATCGAAACCGGCCAGCGCGGCTTTCTGCTGACCGGCAATCCGGCTTCGCTGGAGCCTTACAACGCCGGCAAGACCGCGTTTCTCAAGCACGTGAAGCAGGCCACCGCGCTCACGGCCGATAATCCGGTCCAGCAAGAACGCCTGCAGCGCCTGCAGCGCGAGCAGGAAGGATGGCTGGCCAGCGCGATCGATCCGGCCATCGCCCAGCGCAAGGCGGCGGCCGATGGCGACATGGCCGGCGTGGTGGCCGCCGAAAAGGAAGGCAAGGGCAAGAAAGGCATGGACGCCATGCGCGCCCTGATCGCCGAGATCACCGGCGCCGAAGAAGTGCTGCTGGTCCAGCGCGCCAAGGACGCCAAGGAGCTCGATACGCAGACCGCCGGCATGCTGATCGGCGGCGGCGTGCTGGCGGCCGCGCTGGCCAGCGTCATCGCGCTCTGGCTGGCCCGCAATATCACGGTGCCCCTGCGGCGCGCCGTGCGCTTCGCCCAGCAAGTGGCCGAGGGCGACCTGAGCGCGCATGTGGAAGCCGATTCCAGCGATGAAATCGGCGAGCTGCTCGGCGCCCTCAAGACCATGAACACCTCGCTGGCGCGCATCGTCGGCGAAGTACGCACCGGCACCGACACGATCGCCACGGCATCGGCGCAAATTTCGTCCGGCAATTTCGACCTGTCCTCCCGCACCGAGCAGCAAGCCGGTTCGCTGGAAGAAACCGCCTCGTCCATGGAAGAGCTGACCGCCACCGTCAAGCAAAACGCCGACAACGCGCGCCAGGCCAACCAGTTGGCCACCGAAGCGTCCGAGGTGGCGGTGCGCGGCGGCGCCGCCGTGTCGCAAGTGGTGCAAACCATGGGAGCGATTAATGATTCAGCCAAGAAAATTGTCGACATCATCGGCGTGATCGACGGCATCGCTTTCCAGACCAATATCCTGGCGCTCAATGCGGCCGTGGAAGCGGCCCGCGCCGGAGAACAGGGGCGCGGCTTCGCGGTCGTGGCGTCGGAAGTGCGCAACCTGGCCCAGCGCTCGGCCGGTGCTGCCAAGGAAATCAAGACCTTGATCGACAATTCGGTCGAGAAAGTCGAGCTCGGCACACGCCTGGTGGACCAGGCCGGCGTGACAATGGGCGAAGTGGTCGGCAGCGTGCGCCGCGTCAGCGACCTCATCAGCGAAATCGCCCACGCCAGCGACGAGCAGCGCGCCGGCATCGAGCAGGTCAACGCGGCCATTACCCAGATGGACGAGGCAACCCAGCAGAACGCGGCGCTGGTCGAACAGGCCGCGGCCGCGTCGGCCTCGCTGCAGGATCAGGCAAGCCAGCTGGCGGAGGTAGTCAGCGTGTTCAAGCTCGATGGCGCGGCCGCCCTGGGGCGCCCCGCGATCGCCCGCAAAGCGGCGCCAGTAACGCGTACAGCCGTGGCGCGTGCCGCCGCGCCGCGCAAGGCGCTGGCCGCCGCCAGGCCGGCGCCGGCCAAACAGCCCGCCGCCACCGGTGGCGACGATGGCTGGGAAGAGTTTTAACGCGCGGAAAACTTTTCAGAATTGCCATGTTGTGGCAAGATGCACGGGCGCGCTGGAGCGCGTCCTCGCGCCGCCCGGCAGCCGGGGGAACTCATGCGGAGCACCATGCCGACCTCACCCGTACCCGGCATCCTCGCCATCCTGCTTGCCAGCGCGCTGTCCTTGCCCGCCGCCGCCGCCCTGAACATCAGTCTCAAGCACGGCAGCGAGCGCGAACAGCAATCGCAGCAGCAACTCGAGCGCCTGACCGCCAGGTACGACCTGGCCCGGTGGATTCACACCGAACGCATCATCGTCGACCAGGACGCGATTCCACACAGCCATCCGGTGTTGACCTTGCACGCGCGCCACCTGGATGACGACGGCGCCCTGCTGTCGACCTTTATTCACGAACAGATGCACCGGCGGCTGTCCAGCCATCCCCGCCAGACGCGCGCGGCATTGCGCGCGATCAGGCAGCGCTACCCTGTGCTGCCGGTCGGCTATCCCGACGGCGCCGACAGCCTGGCCTCGTCGCAGGAGCACCTGCTGGTGATCTGGCTCGAACTCGACGGCGTGGAAAGCGTGCTGGGTACGGCTGAACATGAGCGCCTGCTGGCGTTCTGGAGCAACGACCACTACAAGAAGCTGTATGAGATCGTAGCCAGGGACAAGCAAGCGATCGGCGCGCTCGTGCGCAAGCACAAGCTCGTGCCGTAGGGGCCGCTAAGCGCGGTGATACGTGAGGGCGCTGGCGATGCAGAATGCCAGCGCATCGAGCGGTACGATGGCGCCTTGCTCGAAGACCAGGGCGCGGCTGCCTTCAAAGACGAAGTCGTGCGGAACGATGCTGCGAAACGTGTCCACCAGCGTGGTTTTGCAGTTGAAATAGATGGCGTACTGCGCCGGCTCGGATTTTTTCCAGCCGAGGCGAATCGTGCTGCCGCTCTTGCTGCCGGTGGTGAGATAGGCGGGCTCCCCCCACTTGAGCGTCTCCTCGATCTCGCCGACACCCTCGGTCGACGCCGCCGTGGCGAAAATAGGTTCGCGCAGCACCATCAGCGGCGCGCGCATCGGGGCGGGATAGGTGTCGTAGGTGCGGCGCACGGCGGCGTTACCAAATGGCGTACCAGGTGGCGTGCTTCGTGGCGTCATGCGGGGCGTCATGCGTTTCCTGGTCGGGTGCGACGCCGCGCGCAACAGGCCCGCTTACGCCGCAATTTTTTTCGATACCAAGCGCGCCGCCATCAGCGCGCTGGCCAGCCCCACCACGATGGCGGCGGTGCTGCCCGAAAACCCCACCGCCGTGTTGGCCGCGATCTTGCCCACCTTGGGCTTAAGCAGTTGCAAACGGCGCTTGGTCATCTGCGCGCCCAATTCGTTGAGGCGATCCTTGAATGGTTTCGGCCAGCGCCTTCTTGACGCCGGCGCGCGAGGCGGTTGTGTACTGGTGGAAAGTTACCAGCACATGCGAATGATCGAAGCGGATCATGTCGGTCACCGACGGGCTCAATCTAGTCAACGAAAACATGATACTTCCTCCTGAAAAGTCATGCCTTCATGATAAATACACCCGCCGCCGCGCGTAGGACCTTGCCTCTTTCGCGTGTCGGCTTGGTCCCTCGGCGACGCCTAGCGCTCGTTGCGTCCGTGCAGAAACTCGCGGTACCAGCGGCCGCTGCTTTTCACGGTGCGCAGCTGGGTGGCGAAGTCGACGTGGACAATGCCGAAGCGGCGCAGGTAGCCTTCCGACCATTCGAAATTGTCCAGCAAGCTCCAGGCGAAGTAGCCTTTCACGTCCACGCCCTGCTCCTGCGCCGCGCGCACGGCCGCCAGGTGGCGCACCAGGTAGTGGCGGCGCGCCTCGTCGTCGACGCTGCCGTCGGCCTGCACCACGTCGTCGTAGGAAGAGCCGTTTTCGGTCACGTAGACCGGGCCGGGCTGGTACTCGCGCGCGATGCGCAGCAGCAGTTCGGTCAGGCCGTCGGGCGCGACTTCCCAGCCGAAATCGGTGCGCTCGCGGTCCTGCGGCAAGGCCACCTCGGTGCGCAGGAAGCCGGCCGATGGCGCGTCGCGCACCACCTCCGGGAAATAGTAATTGAGGCCGACAAAATCGGTCGGCGCGGCGATCGCCTGCATGTCCCCCTCCAGCACCGTCGGTGCGGCCTCGCCCAGCAGCGCCAGGGTCCCTGCCGGATAACCGCGGCCATACAAGGGATCGAGGAACCAGCGGTTGCGAAAGCCATCGTGGCGCGCCAGGGCTTGCTGGTCCGCCTCGCTGCCGGAGGCGGCGCGGATCGGGTGCAGGCTCAGTGCGATGCCGACCCGCGCATCGTGTACATTGGCGCGGATCACGGGGGTGGCCAGGCCGTGCGAGAGCAGCACGTGGTGGCACACCTGCAGCGCGGTCGGCGCGTCGCGCAGGCCCGGCGCGTGCATGCCGTCGAGGTTACCGTGCATGGCGGTACACCATGGCTCGTTGTGGGTGATCCAGTGGCGCACGCGGTCGCCCAGGCGGCGCGTGAGCACATCGGCGTACTCGACGAAGGCGTCGACCGTGGCGCGGTTGGCCCAGCCGCCCTGGTCCTGCAGCGCCTGCGGCAGGTCCCAGTGGTACAGCGTGGCCCACGGTTGCAGGCCGCGTTCGAGCATGCCGTCGACCAGGCGCGAATAGAAGTCGAGCCCCGCTTCGTTGGGCGGCCTGCCCGCGCCGCTGAAAATGCGCGGCCAGGCGATCGAGAAGCGGTAGGCGTTCAGGCCGAGCGACTGGCCGAGGTCGAGGTCTTCCGGCCAGCGGTGATAGTGGTCGCAGGCGACCTGGCCGTCGGCGCCGTCGCGGATTTTTCCGGGGGTGGCGCAGAAGGTGTCCCAGATCGACGCCACGCGCCCATCGGCGCTGCCGGCGCCCTCGATCTGGAAGGCCGACGTCGAACAGCCCCACAGGAAGTCGTCGCCGAAACTGGCGCGTGCAAGGGGCTGGTGCGGGGCGGTTTTCTGGATGGTCATAGGAAGAATCGATCAGTTTAAAATTGCTCGATGAGAAATTGGAATCGCTTCCACTTTACCACAAAAAAAGCGCCGGCAAGGGCGCTGGAAGAGTATTTGATGCGTTTGAGTTAAGGTTTTGGGGCTGGTAGCGTATGCCATCAATCCTCGACCGCACACCTTGCGTCGTTCCCGGCCTCGGCGGCCGCCTTGCCGGGAACGACGGGCGGCGCCTGGCCGATCTACCCTTCGCTGGCACGTCCCAGCGACGCCCTTAGCGCAATCGTCACCGGATAATCATGCGTCACCGGCCGCTCCATCCCGTAGCAGCGATTGAGCAGGCAATTCAAGCCGCTCAAGGTCATCTCGGTCCACGGCATATGCACCGTGGTCAGGCGCGGCGCCGTGTACTCGGCGCTGTTGGTGTCGTCGTACCCCAGCACCGATACCTGCTCCGGCACCGCGATGCCGGCCTGCTGGAAGTACGACAGCGCCCCCACCGCCATATCGTCGTTGGCGCAAAAAACAGCCGTGAACGGATACCCGGATTCGGCCAGCTCCCTGGCCGCCTCCCACCCGCCCTTGGGCGCGAAGTCGCTCTCGACCACCCACAGGCCGTCGGTATCGATCCCGGCCTGCGCCAGCTCGCCCAGGAAGCCGTCGATGCGCTCGACGTTGTCGGGCGCGCCGCGTGGCCCGGCGATGACGGCGATATCGCGATGCCCTTCGCGCAGCAAGGCCTGCGCCGCCAGGCGACCGCCGAGCAAATGATCGATCGTGAAGCTCTGGGCGGCGATCGACGGCACGCTGTGATTGAGCAGCACCAGGCGCGACTTGCGCGGCCCGAGCGCGGCGATGTCTTCATCGCGCAGCACGTTACTCATCACCAGCACGCCGTCGCAGCCGCGCTCCTTGAGAAAATCGATGCCCTGCACCGCCTGCGTGCGCTCGTCGTCGCTGCCGATGCCGAAACCGACCACCATGTTCAGCCCCGCCGCGCGCAGTTCGGCGTAAATGAGCTTGAGGATCGGCGTGTAAAAGGTGCCGCTCAGGTAGGGTATGTACACCCCGATCATCTGCGAGCTGCCCAGCATCAGCGAGCGGGCCGCGTACGAGGGATGGAATTCGAGCTCCTCGATCGCCTTCTGGACCCGCGCCAGCGTCTTGGGCGAGACCGCGCCCTTGCCGCTGACGACACGCGAGGCGGTTCCGAGGCCGACGCCGGCCCGCAATGCTACGTCTTTGAGAGTTGCCACGCGCGCTTCTTCCGTTCAAAAGTGGGGACCAAAAAAAGCCAGCATACTGCATCCGGGCGCCCTCTCACAAGCGCGCGCCGCTTCACTGCTCGTTGCGCAACGCCGCCGCGATCTGCTTTTGCGCCTTCTCGACCGGCATTTTGGTGTTCCAGAAGGCGGTCAGCACGTCCTGCATGGCGCCGTTCTGGTCGGGCGTCAGGTACACCTCGCCGATGCCGACATGGCGCGTGCGGTCCTTCATGATGGCCATGCCGGCGCGCGCGCACGGGTCCATGCCCGAGGCGTCGACGTCGCCGCGGATCGGGATCGATCCTTTGAGCTTGTTGAAGGCGACCTGGGTACTCGGCGCGACCACCACGCTGGCCAGCAGCTTCTGGTACTTGACCTGCTGCGCGTTGGCGGTCTTGGGAAAGACGAAGGCGTCGCCCTGGATCAGGTAGGGCGAGCGCGGGCCGAAGCCGGCGATGCAGCCGTACTCCTTGCCGGCGCTTTGGCGTGCGGCGGAAAATTCGCCCTTGGCCCAGTCGCCCATGACCTGCACGCCGGCCTTGCCCGCAATGACCAGGGCGGTGGCGTCGTTCCAGTTGCGGCCCGGCGCGCCGGGGTCGACATACGATTGCAGGCGCTTGAAGTTGAGCAGCACGCGGCGGAAGGCCTCGGAATTGATCGCCGCCGGATCGCGCTCGCGCAGCACCTTGAGGTACAAGTCGGTGCCGCCCATGTGGGCCAGCATCGACAGGAACAGGATGTTTTCCTGCCACGGCTGGCCGCCGTGGGCCAGGGGAATGAGGCCGGCGGCCTTGAGCTTGTCGAGCGCGGCGAACAGTTCGTCGACGCTGGCCGGCTCTTTCGCAATGCCGGCCTTCTGGAACGCGGCCTTGGAATACCAGATCCAGGCCTGCATGTGGATATTCACCGGCACCGCGTAGTAATGGCCCTTGACGCGGATGACGCTCAGGACCGGCTCGGGCAGGAACTTGTCCCAGCCTTCCTTGAGGGCGACATCGTCAACGTTATTGAGCATGCCCTGCTCGACCAGGTCGGTGAACTGCTTGGTGGTGTTGAACTGGGCCGCCATCGGCGGATTGCCGCCGACGATGCGGTTCACCGCCACCGCGCGCGCCTGGTCGGCGCCGGCAATGGCGGTGTCGGTCCAGACGCCGCCGGCGGCGCGGTAGGCGTCGGCGATGGTGCGCACGGCGGCAGCCTCGCTGCTGGACGTCCACCAGTGGATCACTTCGGGTTTGGGGTCGGCGCCGAAGGCGGCCCCGGCGCTTGCCAGCGCCAGCGTTGCAAGCAAAATACCTTGTTTCAACATCGTCTCCTGGTAGGGCGGGTCTGTCTCTGATGACGCCAATTTCAAGACCGTCGTCCCGCGCCAAGGCGGCACCCGGCGGGGGCGACGGCTGATATGCCAACGCCCTGACGCATTCAACGCCGGTGCCCGCCTTGCATTGGAAGGCTTTCCAATTTCGTCGGCTGACTATATCATTCAAAGAATTTCAGTGTCAACGCGCAAACAGACGGGAACGCGATGACGGTCGTTTTCACACCCTGTCCGCATGGAGCCGCCGTGTTCAATCCCCGCCCCACCGTCCGTTACGTCGCCATTGCCGGGCATGCGCCCTGCGTCGTGGTGGACGATTTTCTGCGCGATCCGCGCGCGCTGGTCGCCCAAGCGGTGGCCGCGCAGGCGTGCTTTGCCGTCGATCCGGCCAATTATTATCCCGGCCCGGAACTGGACCTGGGGCGCGAGACCGCCTTGCGTCTCGACGAATTCTTCATCCAGCACATCCGGCGCGCACTGGGAGCCCAACGCACCATCAGCGTGGCGGCGCGCCTGGCGCTGGCCACCCTGTCGGCGCCCGAACTGCATCCCTTGCAGCGCCTGTGCCATCGCGACTGCACCGACCTCGCGCCCGGCACCGGTGCGGCCGCCGCCGTGGTCTACCTGTTCGACGACGCCCGCATGGGCGGCACCAGTTTTTACCGCCCCACGCAAGGTTCCGGGCACACGGTACGCGTGCTGCGCGCGGCCCACGCCGGCGTCGCTTCCGAGGCGCACGCGGCGGGCTACCTGAGCGCGTCGAACGCCGATTTCGAGCAGCTGTGTACCATTCCGGCGCAATTTAACCGCGCCATTTTTTACGATGGCGAGATTTTCCACGCGGCCCAGATCGAGGACGCCGCCCTGCTCCACCCCGATCCGGCGCGCGGGCGCCTGACCATGAACGGCTTCTTCCGCTTCCGCCAACGCAGCGCCTGATCCTGCCAGCCAGCGAAAACAGTGTTGTTTTGCAGCAAATTTCGGTGGATTCGATATCAAGAAAGCAAGTCTCGGATGGCCCGGCAAGGTTGACCGATATATAATTTCGGCTGCTTTTGCCGAGTGGCGACATTTGGCGACATATTTTTACAAACTACTTACAGGATTTCACGTGAAAAACAAACTCGCTCTCGCCCTGCTGGCCGCCGCCGCCGTTCCAATGGCAGCGCACGCCGAAGGCTCTTACGTTGGCGCCGGCATCGGCCGCGCCGAGCAAAAAGTGGCCATCAACAACTTTGGCACATACAAGGATACGGACGTTGGCGTCAAAGTGTTCGGCGGTTTTAACTTCGACAAGAATTTCGGCGTTGAAGCTGGCTATACCGATTTCGGCAAAATCGAATACGGCAATACCGGCACCGGCACCAAGGGCCGCTCGTTCTACGCCGCCGGCACCGCTACCCTGCCGCTGGGCGAAAAATTCGCCCTGACCGGCAAGCTCGGCGTTGCTAAAAATCGCGCCAAGCTCCAGATGCGCGGCGGCGATGTGAAAGACCAGAAGACCGACGCCCTGATCGGCGTGGGCGCGACCTATGCAGTTACCAAAAATATCGCTGCATATGTCGAATTCGAAAACTACGGCAACATCGCCCAGCCAGCCGGCGGCGGTTCGCTCAAGGTTACCGTGCTCTCGACCGGCATGCGCTTCTCGTTCTAAGCTGCTGCGGCAGTCAAAAAAAACCGGCTGCGTGCCGGTTTTTTTACGCCCTGTTCTCAGTCAGGCCGCGCGCCGCAGCGGCGCCGCCTGGCAGTTGGCCTTGATAAATTGCTCGTGACTACTCATAGCGTCCACGCACTTGCGGATCACCGCCTGCGTCCCCTGCAGGAAGTCGGCGATCTCGTCGGGCGCACGCTGGTCCACCACCGGGTTGTAGCCACGCGCGCGCACGCCCTGCCCGTGCATCACCTGCAGCCAGCTATCCTCGGGAAACAACTCCTCATCCTCGCGCAGGATGCGGCCGTGGCTGGCGTACAGGTCGAGCTTGCGCTGCAACTCACGCGGCACTTCCATGTCGCGGCAATAGCGCCAGAAGGCCGAATCGTCGCGCGTGCCGACCTTGTAATGCAGGATCAAAAAGTCGCGGATCTGCGCGTATTCCTTGTCGCACAGGCGATTGAAGGTGTCGATATCGACCTGGTCGAAGCCGCGGTCCGGGAAAAAGCTGATCAGGCGCATCAGCGCCGTCTTGACCATATGGATGCTGGTCGACTCCAGCGGTTCCATGAAGCCGCCCGACAAGCCAATCGCCACGCAGTTCTTGTTCCAGGCGCGCTTGCGCTTGCCGGTGGTGAACTTGAGCAGGCGCGGTTCGGCCAGCGGTTGGCCGTCCAGATTGTTCATCAGGATGGCCTGGGCTTCGTCGGCGCTCATGAACTTGCTTGAGAACACATGGCCATTGCCGGTGCGGTGCTGCAAGGGAATGCGCCATTGCCAGCCGGCCGCGTGCGCGGTCGAGCGCGTGAGCGCCGCCATCGGGCCGTGCGCTTCGCAGGGCACGGCAATGGCGCGGTCGCACGGCAGCCAGCCGCTCCAATCCTCATAGCCGGTGTGCAGGGCTTGCTCGATCAGCAAGCCCGCCATGCCGGAGCAATCGATAAAGAAATCGCCGCCGATACGCTCGCCGTTTTCCATCAGCAGCGCGCAAATCGATCCATCCGCGTGCAGCTCGGTGTCGACGATGCGCCCTTCGGTGCGCCGCACGCCGCGCGCTTCGCTGTAGCTGCGCAGGTAGCGCGCATACAGGCCGGCATCGAAATGGAAGGCGTACGACAGGTCCGCCAGCGGCGAATTGGGCAGGTCCGGCCGCCCGCGGCTGAACTTGCCCAAGCGCGCGGCCATGCTGTTGATCGAGTACGGTTCCAGGCTGTCGGCCTGCCCGGCCTGATGCATTTTGAGCCAGTAGTGGAAAAAATTGGCGGTCGGCTGGTCGCGTCCGACCGAGCCGAAGCCGTGGATATAGTTGCTGCCCTGCCGGCCCCAGTTGACGAACTCGATGCCGAGCTTGAAGGTGCCCTGGGTGGCGCGGATGAAGTCGTTCTCATCGATGCCCAGGTGCAGGTTGAAATTGCGGATGCTGGGGATGGTGGCCTCCCCCACCCCGATGGTGGAAATCTGGTCCGACTCGATCAGCCGGTACTGGTGGCCCACGGGCAGCAGCTGCGACAGCGCCGCGGCGCTCATCCAGCCGGCCGTGCCGCCGCCGACGATCACGATCTGTTTGATGCGATGCTCTGTCATCCGGTTCTCCGGTCGATATGCAGTTGACATACACAGGCAAGCAAAAAAACCGGCGTGGCCTGGGGACAGGGCCACGCCGGTCCACCGTGCGCCTTGCGGCACGCGGGGCTCGCCAAACGGTTGTTTCAGTGCCTTAGTAGCTGATCCCGGCGCGCAAGCCGAACATGCGCGGCTCGATGTAGCTGGCGATCATCTGCCCGCCCAGGCCAGTGTTGCCGGACGTCTTCACGCGCTTGTCCGACACATTGCGCACATACAGTTCCGCGTGCCAGTTGCCGTTCGGCGCGTCCAGCCGCAACGAGGCGTCGCCGAGGGTGTGGGCTTTCTGGAAGCGGCCGATGTGCGCGAACTCGTCGTTGCGTACGTCGAAGTAGATCTTGTCACGCCAGTTGAGCTTGAAGTACGGGGTCAGCTTGTAGCCGCTGTCGAGCACGAAGGCTTGCGACGCGTTGAGCATGAACGTGTATTTCGGCGCATTCGGCAGGCGGTTGTTGGTCACGTCATAGAGGCGCTTGCCGTTGTCGGGACCGGCGCCGGCATATTGGGCCGGGCAACGTTCCTGCTTGAACTCGACACGCTCGTCGCACAGGTAATCGTCGCTGTAGGAGCCGTAGTCGCGGATCGAGGTGTTCAGGTTGGAAAAGGCGCCGCCCACCTTGGCGCCCTTCCACGGCTTGTAATCCCACTCGACTTCGATCCCCGAAATGCGGTTGTTGCCGACGTTGATGGTACGCCAGGTTTCGTACACGTCGCACTTGGGCTGGTCGCTGGCGCATGGCTTGCCATCGTCCGGACGGAACTTGTTGACGAAATAGGTGTTGGTCAGCTGCTGGTCCTTGTAGCGCATCATGAAGGCCACGGCCGAGACGCTCAGGCGGTTTTCCAGGAACTTGCCCTTGTAGCCCAATTCCAGGTTGGTAACCAGTTCCGGCTTGTACGGCAAGAAAGTTTCCACGCCTTTCTTGCCATCGACGCAGCTGTGGTTGCCGCAGCTGTCGACCTTGTCGCCAAAACCGCCGGCCTTGTAGCCGGTCGACAGCGCCGTATAAGCCATCTGGTTCTCGGTCACCTGTTTTTGCAGGCCGAGGCGCCAGGTGACTTTTTTCCATTCTTCCTTGTGGTCGTTCGGCGACGGCCGGCCGTAGCCGGAATACGCCTCGACGCTGCCGCCCATGCCGGGTTTCAGGTCGTTGGCCTGGGGAAAGCGGTAGCCGGGCGTGTTGGGGATGCCGCCGTTGTACTGGCCGCGGTAGAACGCGGTCTCGCCGGCCCAGCCGCCCAGGTTCAGGCCGTTCTTGTCTTCCTTGGTGTCGACGCTGTAGCGCGCGCCCGCCGTGGCGGTCCAGGTCGGGATGAATTTCCAGTCGGCCTGCGCGAACGCGGCCTTGGCGTCGACCTGGCGGTCCGGTTGCGAGTAGAAGGCGCCCGACGCGATGCCGTGCGGCTTGCGGAAGAAATCGACAACTTCGTAGTTGATCTGGTTTTTCTCGTGCATCCAGAACAGGCCGGCGACGTATTGCAGGGTGTCGAACTGCTGCTTGAGCTGCAATTCCTGCACCGAGGACTTGTATGTCGAGTCCCAGGTGGCCTGGTAGCGGTCGTCCAGCGGCCAGGTGCTCCAGTTGGCCGCGTCCGGACGGTTCGGGTAGTCGGCGGTGACCTGGAACGGCAACGCGGCGGTCAGGCCCTTGTCGGCGTCATACAGTTGGGAACGCTGCTGGTTGGCCAGCATGAAGCTGTAGTCGATGCTGGTGTTCTTGCTGACGTTCCAGCTGAGCCCGGCGCGCAGCGACTTGATCGTCATGTCGGTCTTGCCGGGCACATTGATCAGCAGGTCCCACTGGCCGCCGCTGCAGGCGTAACGGGTGCCGGCGCCCTGGTCGCAGTCGCGGAAACTGGTGTTGCCGGCGCCATTGTCCTGGAACAGCTCATAGGCGGCGTTCAGGGTCAGGTCGGGGGTGATCTTGAATTTGGCCGCCAGGCGCGCCGCGTACTGGTCCTGGTTGGTGTAGAAATCCTTGGCGCTGACCGGGTGGTTGTAGCGCTGGTCGACGTCGGGAATGCCGTCGGGAATCCACCCCTTGGACGGCACGTTCGCTTCGCGCGTGTCCGACATCTGGTTGGCCCAGCCGTTGCGGGTGACCTTGGTAAACGAGCCGCGCAGCGCCAGCTGGTCGTTGACGGTGATATTCTGGATCAGGTTGACCTGCTTCTTGCCGTAATTGCCGATGTCGACCTCGGCTTTGCCGTAATTGCCGCTAAAGTCGGGCTTGGCAGAGATGACGTTGACGCTGCCTCCGGTGGAATTGCGTCCGAACAGCGTTCCTTGCGGGCCGCGCAGCACTTCGACCTGGTCGACATCGAACATGAGCGCCTGGGCGCCCTGCGGACGCGGCGAGTACAAGCCGTCGATATGAAAGCCGACGGCCGGATCGCCGATTTCGGTGGTGTTGGACGACGTCACGCCGCGGATGGTGATCTGCACCGCCGAGTCGCCGGTGGCCTGGAAGGTGACGTTGGGAATTTCATTGGCCAGGTCCTTGGCGCTGGTGATGCCCATGCGGTTCAGGTTGTCCTGGCTGTAGGCGGTGACCGCCAGCGGGGTCTTGAGCAGCGAAGTCGAGTAGCGGGTCGCGGTAATCTTGACCTCGGGAATGAAATCCTTGTTGCTTTCGCTGGACGGCGCGGCTGCGGGAGCCTGGGCATGGGCGGACATGCCGATCAGCCCGCACGCGCTGGCAACGGCGAGGCTGACCAGGGTCCTTCTTGTCTTCGGATACAACATTGCGTCTCCTTGATTTTTTTGATTATCGTTTTTGTACGCGGCCCTGGACGGCGCCACGTCTTGACTCCACTACTCCCTGCTGCACAGACCTGGTAATACAGCCGCGATGACTGTCACGGCGCTTGCGGCTGATTGGAAACGCTCCCAATCGATGAGCAAAATATATCACTCAATGTTTTTCAATGTCAACGAGACTTTGTCGCGAGTTAAAAATGCAACAACAAGGGAGCCGCTGGCGCACGCGGCGACATCCTGCAAGGCGACTGGATGACGGGTGAAAAGCATTCCAAGTGGCAATGATCCACCAAGTGCGCGAAGGTATTTTGCGCGCGCCGCGAAGCCGATGCGGAACGTTTTGGAACGGCGCCACTCCAATGACTGTAGATCCCTTGACAACAGGTGCCCCCATGCCGCTCATCGATACCGACCTTGCGCTCATTTTCGTGCTCGCCCTCCTCCTGTGCCTGTGCCTGTACATGCGCTGGCGCTACCCGGTACCGGAATTTCCGCCCATGGCCACCCAGGCGGACGACCCGCTCATGCAGGCGGCGAAAGAACAGGCCAAAGCCGGGCTGGGCCGGTTTCGCGCGCTGCTGGGCCACCCGTACGAGAATGCGCTGGTCAAGCTGCGCTTTGTCAGCAGTTCACAGCGGGTGGAATATCTGTGGGCGGAAGTGCTGGAAGTGCTCGGCCCCGACGAACTGGGCATCCGGCTGGTCACGCCGCCGGTCACGCACAGGGGTCGGCTGGAACGGATCTACCGCTGCCGCTACGAGGAACTGGTCGACTGGCTGGTGCGCGACCGCGCCGGCGGCCTGCACGGCGGGTTTACCGAGCGCGCCATGTTCGCCGTGGCGCGCCGCGACGGCCTGCAACTGCCCGACAGCCTGCTGCGACGCGAGCAGGCTTACGTGGACAGCGAGACGGGCTAGCGACATGGCCCACAGCAAGCGGCGCGAGGCCATCGATCGATCAGCGTCCGAACGGATATTCCAGCTTGTTGCCAATGACAACAGGCCTCGCAATATCCCTGCCAGAATCAAAGGCCCTGTTCATCAGCTTCACGTCTTGCGCCGAGATGACGGGCGGCGCCGAATCCCTGTTCGTCGCGCCGCGCACCGGCGTCCTCGAACGGTTCAGGTTTTGGATGCCCATGGCGATTTGCAGCGAGTAGTCAGTCGGGATGGCACCGGCGTCGAAAGCGCGGCTACCGGGGTAATTGGCGAACCAGCGCGGCGCATCGGCTTGCGAGGGAGGAATCAACGGTGATCGGGAGGGCGTCTGTGCCGTCGCATGACAAGACATGCAGGACGACCTGGGATTGTCAACCGGTCCATTGAGCCGCCCTTGCGCGCCCAGATGCTGGGGCGTCCCGTTGGCACTGTTGATCCATTGCTGTTTTTTGGCCAAATCGTTACCCCACATCACGCCGACCAGCTCCATCCGTTCCCACGGCGTGCCCCCTGCCAGCATGCCGTTATACGACAGCGTGGCGAACACCCATCCTGTGTCCACCGCGCGCGCATCCTTGACCGCAAGATCGACTTGAATCAGCCGTACCGTCTGCGGCTGCCGGGCAAGCGCCCCGTTGGGGCAGCTTACGCCATTGAAAACATGAATATTGGCGCGCCACTCGACAGTGTTCTTGAGATAAGGCACTTCGGCATCGGGCGCCGTCGTGAATAACAGCTTCGCGATAACGGTGCCGTTCGGAAATTGCGATAAGCCGGCATTCGGCTTGCCTGCTTGTTGCCATATTTTTCCGACCTGATATCCGCCCGGGGAATTGTAAAAACCAACCGCCCAGTTCTGGAAACATCGTGTCTGGGCCGGACCCAGTTCGCCCTTGCCGGCAGTGGCCGGCCTTGGCGTTGTGCGCTCCCTGGTCAAGCCGTGAATGAACTCCCGGCCAGTATCGCCATAATGCATCCACGGCGCGTGATACCATTTGCGAACATTGTTGGCGCGCACGTCCCAGTCGACTTCCGTATTGCCCTCCAGGACGTAGTTGTAAATCGTCCGGCCAAAGCGCTCCGGCTCCACAGTCGGATCGATGTCCCGCCAAGGCAATGCTTCGTCCGCCAGCGTGGTGGGGTAGTCCTGGCTCAGCTTGAAAACGGGACCGTTCCAGCCGGCAGGCACTTTATCATTGGACGAAGGAAAACCTTGTGCCCCAACCTGTCCATGAATCAGACCGGCGAACAGCACCATCCATATACCGACCGCCCCCGAACGCCTTGTTGCACGTTCCGCGCAACAAATCATGGCCGCTGCGCGGGTGATCCTGGCAAGCGTGTGAGCATGCATATCCATTCTCCCGGTGAAATACAGTCTGCAAAGGAAGTCATGCCGGTCAACGACCCGGCCTTGTCCGATTCACTGTATCCCCACCGTCAAGCGAAAACGTTGATGCATTCTGCCCGTGTGCCCCATCGCCGCGGGTGTTCCAGGTGCGGATTGACGCACCACGCCTGTCGATTCCTTTCAGGAAGCTGCCATCGGTTTTGCCGGGCGCATGCGGGGCGATGCTATTGCTGGCGCGCAGCAGTGCGCAGATCGTCAACCGGCACGCGCCCGAAGTGCTGGTCGAGCACGTAGTCGATGATGCCGGCGGCGCACTGCGCGGGCGAGGCGAGCGCGCCGTCCCGCTGCAAGGCGGTAAACCGCTCACGCTGCGGAAACAGGCTCTCTGGCGTGGCGCGGATCTGCGCCTGCATGGCGGTATCGATGACGCCCGGCGCCAGGCTGCAAATGCGCACGCCGCCGTCCGGGACGATGGGGTAATCCAGCGCCACCGAGCGCGCATGATGATCGAGCGCGGCCTTGGTGGCCCCATACACGCTCCAGCCCGTGTAAGGATTGCGCGCGGCGCCGCTCGACACGTGTACGATGCGCCGTTCGGCCTGCGCGGCTGCGGCGACCACGGCGGCGGCCAGCATCAGCGGCGCCGCCACGTTCAGCGCGACCGCCCGCGCCACCACCAGCGGATCCTGGTCGTGCAGCGCGCCGACCGGATCGACCGTGCCGGCATTATTCATCAGCAGCACCAGCGTGCTGGCGCCGATATGCTCGCGCAAAACGGAGCTGGCCAGCCAGGCGCCCAGCGCTTGACTGTCGGCCAGGTTCACCCGGCACTCGCGCAGCAGCGGGCCGAAGCGCTCCGCCAGTGCGGGCGCCGTGCCGCGCGCCACGCCCAGCACCGCAATGTCGCGCTCCATTAGCCCGGCAGCAAGCGCCGCGCCCAAGCCCTGCGTGTGGCCGGTGACGATGGCGGTGATGGCGCTCCGGCTCATGAAGCGCCCCCCTGCGCCGCCTTGCGGCTGCGGTAATCGGCGTCGATGGTTTCGCCGCGCTTGCTCAGCCCCGGCACCCGGCGCGAGAAATTGAATTCGACTGTGAAATCGGGATAGATGTGGATCGACAGATTGCGCGCATCGGACGGGATTTCGCCCATGCTGGGGGTGTTCGACGAGCGCACGATCGGGCCGGTTTCCTGTCCGTCGGTCCCGGCCACGCGCCAGGTGACCGTTTGCTGGCCGTCGTTAAAGCGCGCGCCCACTTTGTTGCGGCGGCCACTGTACGGATACGGCCCGGGACTGCCCACGCGCACCCCGTTGACGGAAACGTCGAGCAGGGTCCGGTCGGAGTAGTTGAAAATGTAGACATCGAGCACCTTGTCGCTCTGGGCCATCGTCGAGGATGTTCCCACCAGCCAGAGCGCAGCGCCGGCCAGCAGCGTGCGGCGGGAAACGATCTTGTTCAGCATGTGATGCTCCTGCAGATGAATGAGCCGTCATTGTGAAGGAAAATCCTTGCCACGACGAGTATTGTTGCACTCAGGCTTTTTTAGCCAGCCCTACGGGCGCGCAAGCCTGTCGCGCCCTCGTTCCGGACGACGAGCGGGACCGGCTGCATGCGGGCCGGATGACATTGCCATCACGCCGGACCATGCCGGACAGCCGAGCGGTGCGCCCGCTCAGTCCGCCACCGGCTTGGCCACGCGCAGCGAGCGGCATTGCGGATCGTCCTTGGCGCTGCCGGCGCACAGCCTGACCCGGCATTGTTCCGCCTGGGCGGCGTTGAGCTGCTTGCATTGCTTCAATGAGGTCGGGGCGGGGCCAGGATTGCTGGCCTTGGCGGCGCCGCCCTCCTTGGAGTGGGCCACCAGCGCGGCCAGCAGGCTGGCATCGTCGCCGGGAGCGGGCTTGGCCGGGATTGCCTTGGCGGGAACCGCCTTGGCCAGCAGCACCGGCTTTTTGACGCCGTCTTTGGCGGCCACGGGTTTTTGTTCGCGTGCCGCCGGCTTGACTTGCGCCTTCGACGCATCCTTCGCTTGCCCCGCCGGCGCATCGGCGGGACTGCTGGCGAGCAGTTGGTTCAGTTCTTCGGCGGCGGTCCTGGGCCTGGCGGGCGCGTCGAGCATCTCCTTGAGCGAGCCCCGCTTGACGGTCGGTGGCGCCGCCCCATGCTCGAGGATGGCGGCGGCCGACACATCGGATTCGGGCTCGCCCGGCTTCAATTCCACTGCCGCGCCAGGCCGGGCCGCGCCAGGCCGGGCCGCGCCAGGCCGGGCCGCGCCAGGCGTACTCGCGTCCGTGCTCGCCGCCGCCACGGTCACCTCGTCCGGCTTGCCGGACTGCAGCGCCACCCAGACGGCGGCGCCCGCGCACACAGCCAGCACTGCGGCGCCGCCGGCCAGCCAGCCCTTCTTGCTGCGCTTGGCCTGGTCGGCCCGCAGGGCGGCGCTGTCCGCCGCTTGCGCGGCCTCGCGGGCTTGCGCACTCGCGCGCGCCGCTGCTTCTTGTTGCTCGGTAGAAAGTAAACTGGGCCGACTATAGGCTGGCGGCTGATCTTCACGATGTTGCAAAAGGTGCTCCTTGTTGATCTCTACATAACTTTACGCTATTCAAAAAAAACGTGAAGCTTTTTTTACCATGTCAACAGTGCGTTTCTTCACACAAAAGAGTGTTAAATCCTATGTCGGATTGCTAGAACAGTAAGATATACTTCCAAGCAATCCTTTGTGTCAGTATCGCACTTTTTGTTTTGAATGTCCCGATGAGGTCCCCGTGCTGTTCCTTGCAGTAGCCTTGTATTTCCTGCTGGCGTGCCTGATCAGCTTCCTGGTGCTGTTTCCGGCCGGACGCGCGTTCGCGCTGCGCATGCTCGCGCATGCCGGCGCACGCCTGCGCGGCTGGTTCGGCAAGGCGGAGCACGTCAGGGGACAGAGTGTTGCGGCAATACGACAGAGCGGCACGGCATCTGCTCACGAAGCGGGCAATTTTCTGCGCCGTCATTATTTGCTGGTGATCGGCGGCGTGGTGCTCGTTTCGCTGCCGCCGCTGGTGGCGCTGTTCAGTGGCGGCTCGTCGCTGGGCGGCTACGAAGAATCGACCCGCCAGATGGATACCCAGGTGGCCGACCTGCTCGAAGGCGAAAACCTGGTGCCGCCGCCACCGCTGCCGCCGATGCTGTTTGCTACCGTGGAAGTCGAACAGGAACGTCCGATGATCGTCTCGGCCAGCCGCGACTGGGGCTTGATGAATTCGGCTTACACCCAACGCCTGCTCCAAGCGTTTAAAATAATGAAAGAACGGCATGGTTACGACATGGCGATCCTGGAAGGCTATCGCAGTCCGGAGCGCCAGAACAAGCTGGCCGCGATGGGCTCGTCCGTCACCAACGCCGCCGCCTTCCAGAGCTGGCACCAGTACGGCCTGGCGGCCGACTGTGCGTTCGTGCGTAACGGTAAAATTGTAATTTCGGAAAAAGATCCTTGGGCCATGCGTGGCTACCAGCTGTACGGCGAAGTGGCCGAATCGCTCGGGCTGACCTGGGGCGGACGCTGGAAAATGATGGACTTCGGCCATACCGAGCTGCGCATGCCGGGTGTCATGAAGCGCCGTTGACGCTCGCCTTGCCTCGGGCGCCTGTCCGGCATGCCCCTGTACTATGGGGGGCCTCGAAAAACCGTAGCGAACGGTGCAAGTTTCGTCCGAGAAGCGCAGCCGTACGAAGGTACGGTGAGCATCGCAGGACGAAAATTGCGCCGCGCAGTAGGTTTTTCGAGGTCCCCCGTGTCTTGAGCAATGAAATTCTCGCCATCGCGGCGCCGCCCTGGTCCGGCCCGCGACGGTCCTGATGTACATGTTTTTATAAACTGAGTTTCTGATAATGATGCAATCAATCTGGCAGTTCCTGACGAGCCGTCGCACCCTGATCGTCGTGGGGTGGGTGGCGTTTGCCGCCATCTTGCTGATCGGGGCGGCGGCACTGGACATTCCCATCGAATACGCGTTCGCCGTGCTCGGCGTGGCGCTGTTCTTCGCCTTGCTGATCTGGCTGTGGCGCCGCCACAAGCGCCAGCAAGCCGCCGGCAACCTGGGCGAGATGCTCGAACAGCAAGTGACCCAATCGCCGGTGCGCGCCGATCCGGCCCAGCGCCAGGAACACGAGACCATCAAGAAACGCATGCTCGATGCGATCGCCACCATCAAGGGCTCCAAGCTGGGCCAGTTGTCCGGTGACGCGGCCCTGTACGAATTGCCTTGGTACATGATCATCGGCAATCCGGCGGCCGGCAAGAGCACCGCGATCGCCAGCTCCGGCCTGCAATTTCCGTTTGCCGACAGCCAGATCGTCCAGGGCGTGGGCGGCACCCGCAATTGCGACTGGTTCTTCACCACCGACGGCATCCTGCTCGACACCGCCGGACGCTACTCGGTGGTCGACGAAGACCGCACCGAATGGTTCGGCTTCCTGTCGCTGCTGAAAAAATACCGTAAAAAAGCCCCGATCAACGGCATCATCATCGCCGTCAGCGTGGCCGAACTGACCGGCAACCGTCCCGAGTTCGCCATCAACCTGGCCAAGAACCTGCGCATGCGCGTGCAGGAACTGACCGAACGCCTCGAAGTGCATGCGCCGGTGTACGTGGTATTTACCAAGGCCGACCTGATCGCCGGCTTTAACGAATTCTTCCAGGATACCGAACGCGCCGAACGCGACCGTGTCTGGGGCGCCACCCTGCCCTACAGCCACACCACCGGCAGCGAAAAAGCACTGTCCCAGTTCGACGCCCGCTTCGACGAGCTGTACGACGGCCTGAAAGACTTGAGCGCGGCCAACATGGCACTGCAATGGCGCGAACGCATGCCGCCGGGCGTGTTCACCTTCCCGCTCGAGTTTTCCACCATCAAGCAGCCGCTGCGCACCTTCATCGCCACCCTGTTCGAGGAAAACCCGTTCCAGTTCAAGCCGGTGTTCCGCGGCTTTTACTTCACCAGCGCGCTGCAGGAAGGCGAATCGATTTCGGCCTCCTCGCAGCACGTGGCGCAGTTGTTCGACATTAAACTGCAACCGCAGCACCACGCCGAAACCCAGACCCAGAGCGGCTTCTTCCTGCTCAACCTGTTCCGTAACGTGATTTTCGCCGACCGCGACCTGGTGGCCCAGTATGCCAGCCCGAACAAGACGCGCATGCGCTACGCCGCCTTCTTCCTGGCCACCGCCATGGTCGGCGTGACCCTGGGCGGCTGGAGCTGGTCGTACATGAGCAACCGCAAGCTGGTCGAAAACGTCCAGGCCGACCTGGACCAGGTGGTCAAGATCCAGTCCAACAAGATCGACCTGCAATCGCGCTTCGAAGCGCTGCAGATCCTGCAGGACCGTATAGAACAGCTGGAACGCTACCGTGAAGACCGTCCCCTGTCGCTGAGCCTCGGCCTGTACCAGGGCGAAATGCTCGACCGCAAGCTGCGTGAGGAATACTTCAACGGCGTGCGCGAAATCATGCTCAAGCCGGTGGCCGGCTCGCTCGAAACCTTCCTCGCCGAAGTCAACGCCAATGCCGGCCAGTTGCAGGGCAATGTGCGTCCGGTCGCGCCGGACGCGCCCGGCGGTGGCGTGCGCGCCGCCGTGGCCGGGGCGCTCGGCGCCGCCGCACCTGCCGCACCTGCCGCGACGGCTGCCACGGCTGCCACTGCCGCGCCGGCCAGCACCCAGTTCCAGGATGCCTCGCCGACCAAGACCGAAGACGGCTACAACGCCCTCAAGACTTACCTGATGCTGGCCGATAAATCGCGCTTCGAAGGCGGCCACCTGAACGACCAGCTGACCCGCTTCTGGCGCGGCTGGCTCGACGCCAACCGCGGCGCCATGCCGCGCGAGCAAATGATCCGCAGCGCCGAGCGCACCATCTCGTTCTACCTGGCCCAGGTACAGGACGTGTCGTGGCCGCAGATCGAAAACAAGCTGGCCCTGGTCGACCAGACCCGCGACACCCTGCGCCTGGTGGTGCGCGGCATGCCGGCGCGCGAACGCGTGTACGCCGACGTCAAGGCGCGCGCCGCCACCCGTTACCCGTCGGCCACGGTGAGCCGTATCGTCGGCGAGCAAGACAAGGATCTGGTGCTGGGCAGCTACTCGGTGCCGGGCAGCTTCACGCGCGAAGCCTGGGAAGGCTATGTGCAGGCCGCCTTCAAGGATGCCGCCAACAAGGAACTGCAAAGCGCCGACTGGGTGCTGCGCACCGCCTCGACCAACGACTTGACCCTCGAGGGCAGCCCGGAGCAGATCCAGAAGGCCCTCATCGAGATGTACAAGAACGACTACGCCAAGGAATGGCAGAAGTTCGTGCAGGGCGTGACCATCCGCGACTTGCATGGCTTCGAAGCGGCGGTCACGGCCATGAACCGCCTGGGCGACCCGCAAACCTCGCCGATCCACAAGCTGATCAGCACGGTGGCCGAACAAACCTCGTGGGATAACCCGACCCTGGCCGACGCCGGCATCGCCAGCGCCAAGCGCGACTTCATGACCTGGCTCAAGGAAGTGGTGCTGCGCCGCAAACCGTCGCAGATCCAGGTGAACGTGCCGCAAAACCAGAACGCGGTCAATCCGGCCAACCTGCCGCTCGGCCCGATCGGACGCGAGTTCTCGGGCGTGGCGCGGCTGGTCGTCACCCGCGAAAAAGACGCTTCGCTCATGCGCGGCTACATGGAACACCTGTCGAAACTGCGCAGCCGCTTTAACACCATCAAGAACCAGGGCGACCCGGGTCCGGGCGCCAAGCAGCTGATGCAGCAAACGCTCGAAGGCAGCGGCTCGGAACTGGCCGATGCGCTCAAGTATGTCGATGAACAGATGCTCACCGGTATGACCGACATCCAGAAGCAGGCGATCCGCCCGATCCTGGTGCGTCCGCTGATGCAAACCTTCGCCGTGATCGTGCGTCCGACCGAAGCCGAAATCGACAAGGTCTGGGCGGCCCAGGTATTGCAGCCGTTCCGCCAGAACCTGGCCGGCAAATATCCGTTCTCGTCCGACTCGCGCTCGGAAGCGACCAATGAAGAAATCGGCCTGGTGTTCGGTCCGTCCGGCGGCATCGCCAAGTTCTTCGACACCACCATCGGCCCGCTGGTGGTGCGCCGTGGCGACGTGGTCGCGGCCCGCACCTGGGCCAATATGGGAGTCGGCTTGTCGCCGTCGGCGGTGAGCAGCTTCCCCGGCTGGATCGCACCGCTGTCGGCCGGCGGCGTGGCCAACGCGACCGCCGCCGCCAGCGCCAGCACCGAAGCGCAGACCCAGTTCGAGCTGCAGGCGCTGAGCGCGAGCGGCGCGACCGAGTTCACCATCGAAATCGATGGCCAGTCGCTGCGCTGGAAAGGCCAGGCGCAGCCGTACGTACGGATGGTCTGGCCGAACCCGCAGGGTACGCCCGGCTCGCGCATTACCGCCATCACGCCGCAGGGCCAGACGGTGGTGCTGCTCAATGAACCGGGCCGCAACGGCCTGCAAAAAATGGTCGAATCGGCCCAGCGCAAGCGCAAGGATGACGGCGCGTTCGAGTTGAGCTGGGACAGCGGTGGCGTGAAGGTCACCTCCAACCTGAAGATCATGCCGGCCGGCTCCGCGCCGCGCGCGGCGCCGGCAGCGGCGCCGGCAACGGGCAGGGGCTTCAAAGGCCTGCGCCTGCCGGACACGATCATCAGTTCGACCCTGCCGGCTGGCGCGCCGGCGAGCGCGCCCGCGCCGGCCGCGCCGGGCGCCGTGGCGGGAGCGCGTCCATGACCCGCGCCGCCACCCCGACCCCGGTCGGCTACTTCGGCAAGATTCCCAGCCGCGGCGACTTCGTCAAGGGCAGCGACAGCCCGGCCCTGATCAAGGTGCTGGACGACTGGCTGGCCCAGGCCATGGACCTGATGAGCGCCGACGCGCGCTGGAAACTGAGCTACGACGCGCTGGCGCCGCTGCACTTCGCCTTCATCGGCCCGCGCCGCAGGAATGCGATCGCCGGCCATATCGTGGCCAGCAGCGACCAGTCCAACCGGCGCTTCCCGTTCCTGATGATGAGCGCGATGGAAGTGCCGGACCCGGCCACCTTCGTGCCGGATGCGCCGCTGGTGCTCAGCCGCCTGTGGAACCGGCTCGAATCGCTCAGCGCCGGCGTGATCGGCGCGGCCGATGCCGCCGCCCCGCTGCAGGCCGCCGCCACCCACATGATCGACGTCGACCTGCGCACCTCGGCCTACGAAGCGGCGTTCGAAGACTTCCTCGACATGCAGACCGTCGGCGCGCTCGACGCTTTGCTGCACCAGGCCGGCTACGAATGCTCGGCGCGCCAGGTGTTGCTGGCGCTCGGCATGCTGATGCAGCCGGTCATGGCCAGCAGTTCGAGCCGGCTCGAAAAAAGCCTGGTGCTGCCGCTGCCGGTCGACCCGATCCACCGCAACCTGGTGGCGGCCTTCTGGATGCACCTGATTACCCCGTTCCTGGCGCGCGCCGACTTCGAGCTGGCCCTGTTCGTGGCCCGCATCAACGCCAGGCCGGCGCTGGTGATCGGCTTTTCCGGCGCCTCGCCGCAGACGCTGCAAGCGATCATGGACCCGACCGCCGGCCTGGAACGCCACATCACGTTCGACCAGCTCGAGTGGGTCGAAGAGCAGGCCGACTCCGACTACGCCGTCCAGAAACTGTCCACCTATCTGGCGCAAGCCAATTTGTCACTCAAATCCGCGCTGGAATCCTTGCGCGCGGCGTTTATCGGATCTTAGAACATGCGCCACCTCCTCGCCCTAGTCATCCTGCTTGCCGGCGCAGTCAATGCCGGCGCCCAAACCGCCGTCCCCCAGCCGGGCCAGGTGCTCGTCTCGGGCACCGTGCCCGATGAAGAGACCAAGCTGGCCGTGCTGGCGCGCCTGCGCGACGTGTACGGCGCCGCGCTCGTGGTCGACCAGATCAGCATCGGCAAGGTCGCCACCCCGGCCAACTGGAACGGCTATGTGCAAAAACTGATCACGCCCGACCTCAAGTCGATCTCGCGCGGGCAGCTCAAGATCGACGGCAGCACCGTCAGCATCAAGGGCGAAGTGGCGAGCGAAGCGACGCGCCAGAAAATCGCCGGCAACGTCGCGGCCAGCCTGAACCCGACCTACACGGTCAACAACACCCTGCGCGTGTCGGCCGCCGACCAGAGCGTGCTCGATACCACCCTGGCCAACCGCATCGTCGAATTCGAGAGCGGCAAGGCCGAGCTGACCCAGACCGGGCGCGCGATCCTCGACGAGATGGCCGCCGCCATGAAAAAACTCAACGACCGCAAGGTCGACGTCATCGGCCACACCGACAGCCAGGGCAACAAGCTCACCAACCAGAACCTGAGCCAGGCGCGCGCCGAAGCGGTCAAGGCCTACCTGATCAACTCCGGCATCAAGGGCGAGCTGCTCAGCGCCTCCGGCCAGGGCGCCGACCGCCCGGTCGCCAGCAACGACAGTGCCGACGGCCGCGCGCGCAACCGCCGCATCGAATTCCGGATGGCGCAATAAGCGCCTCCACACCACGAGGAAAACATGTTTGTAGCAGAACAGCTTTTAAACCCGATCAGCGAGGACCAGCCGGCCGGCGAAGACCTGGCTTTTTCGCCTGACCTGGACGCCATCAACCTGGCGCGCAAGGCCGACGACCCTTCGCTCGACCAGGGTGAATGGGTCACCGACATCAAGGAAGCGGATTGGGAGTTCGTCGTCACGCGCTGCGCCGCCCTGCTGGAAAAGCGCAGCAAGGACTTGCGCCTGGCGGTCTGGCTGGCCGAAGCGGCCGCCAAAAAACACCAGTTGCGCGGCCTGGGCGAGAGTTTTCGCGTCATCGCCGGCCTGATCGACCAGTACTGGGAACGCGGCCTGTACCCGGAAGCCGAAGACGGCGACCAGGACCAGCGCGTCGGCAACCTGTCGTGGATCCTGGGCCGCACCCCCGCCCTGGTGCGCGAAACGCGCATCACCGAAGGCACGCGCGGTTACACCATCATCGACTTCGAAGTGGCGCGCAAGCTGGCCAACGCCCCCGCCCCCAGCGGCAGCCACAGCAACGGCCACACCAATCCCAGCAGCGGACCGCCGCCGCTCAAGCTGCCCGACCTGGAAAAGGCGCGCAGCGCCACCTCCGCCAGATTCCGCGAAACCTTCACCGCCGACGCCCAGTACTGCCTCGATGGGCTCAAGCTGTTCGAACAGGCGGCCGACACAAGGCTCGGGCACGACAGCCCGGGGTTTTCCAACGCGCGCGAAGCGCTGCAGAACATGGTCACCCTGATGCCGGCCGCCGTCGTCGCGGCGCCGGATGCGCCGGCCGAGAGCGGCGACATGTATCACCTCGAACCGGTCAACGAGCAAGGCCCGCCAGGTGCGGCGGCGCCGTCCGGGCCGCCGGGCGTGATCCGCACCCGCGAGCAGGCCGTGACCCAGCTGCGCAATGTGGCCGAATTTTTCCGCCGCACCGAGCCGCACAGCCCGGCCTCGTACTTCGCCGACAAGGCGGCCGACGCCGCCACCACCGACCTGCACGTCTGGCTGCGCTCGGTGGTCAAGGATGCGGGCGCCATGGCCCACATCGAAGAGTTGCTGGGCGTGAAACCGCCGAAGGACAATTGAGAACCGGCCGCACGTTCAGGGCCACGCTGTGCGCCTTGACGCTGCTGGCCGCGTCGGGCGCGGCGCTGGCCCAGTCGTGCCAGCGCAATGAGGACTACGGGGATCACCTCTACCCTTGGGAATTCTGCGACGACGATTTCAGCCGCCGTCACCTTGCGCAATTCAAGGATTTCCCAGCCGAGCCGACAGCGCACTTCACCCCTGTGCTGCCGGCACGCCTCGCGGGCGCGGACGTCGCGGTCAACGCGGCGTGGATGGAGGCGATCCGGCGCGATCATCAATCGCAACAAGGCCTGTTCGCAGGTCATTATCTGTTTGTCCACCGTGGCGGCTGCGGCGCGGGATGCCATCAGTCCCTCATCGTCGACCTGCGCAATGGCCGCATCCACGAGCCGAAACAAATCAGTCTGGTGCAGGCGAACGTCAACACGCTCACGCCGACCCTGTGTAAAAAGCTCGACATCGACTGCATGCAAGACACCTTCAGCTTCCGCAAAAACAGCAAGCTGCTGGTGGTGGTCGGGGCCGTGGACGGGAACGAGAGCAAGCGCGGAATCTACCATTTCCGCTGGGATGACGACAAGCTGGCCTTGATCTCGACGCTCGAAAAGTCGCCTTACGACAAACCGACAAAGCGCGCACGCTAGCGTACGGGCCCGCCGGGCCGCGACCGCCTTCTCCCACCCTCAGATCCGCATGCCAAACTCTCCCACGGTCACCTATGCCGGCCAAGAACTGTTCCTGGTCGACGGCACGCTCGCATCGCTCCACCACGCGGCATCGAAAACACGCCTGCTCGACACGCTCGCCCGTCGCATGCGCGTGCCGCGCCCGCGGTCCGGCGACAGTGGGGAAGCAGCCGCCATGCACCAGGCGCTGACGCAAGAAACCATCATGGTTGACGTGTCTGAATATGAGACGCCCGTGTTCATCGCGCAGCTGGACGGCTCGCTGTCATTTGGCATGTTCGACAACGCCTGCGCGCTGGTCGAGGGCGACCGGGTGCGCGCCGTGGTCGCGCGCAGCGGCGCACATCTCCACGTGCATAGCGTGCTGCGCGATGCCGACCAGATGATGCTGCTGCCGACCGGCGCCGACTCCGGCCCGCTGGCGCGGGTGCGCAGCAACAAGCGCTCGCTGTGGCGGCATATACGGGGCATCTGGATCGCCTCCGCGCTCATCATGGCGGTGCTGATGTACGCAAATGGCGGTTTCCGGTTCGGATGGGAGGGGTTCTTTTTCACACTGGCGATGATGGTGCTCTCGGCCGGGTTGATCCGGCTGGGCGAAGGCTCGCCCTACCAGATCATGCCGGGCGGAGACGAGGCGCAAGCCATCTTCACGGTGTACGACTTCCCGCTCCCGGAATACTTCGACGCCAGCGAGGGCATGACGTGGTTCAGCGGACCGGAGGGGGCTTTTTGCGCGCCCAGGGCCGACCTCGCCCTCGCAAGACACAAGAAGAAATTCGATCGTTGAACGCAACCGGGCCAACACCATGACCATCATTCATCTCCGGCGGCGCGCCCTCGCCACCGCCCTGCTGCTCGGCGCAGCCAGCATCTGCGCCGCCGGCGGCGTCAGCGCCGGCGTGTATTCCAACTTCGGCAACGACCTGCTGGTACCTATCTTCCCCGGCAAAAACTGGCTGCCGATGTACGCCAACAAGGACGACACCAAGCCGTTCCGGGAACTGTTCGATGCGCGGGTGCTCGATGTCGGCTCCGGCAACTGGGAAGCCTGCATCGGCATGGCCGCCCCGGCCGGACGCGTGCGCTGCCGTGTTGAAGCCGCCGATGTCTGGGTCGATCGCTGGGGCTTCATCGGCCCGCGCGAAGTCCTGCCGGTCGAACCATGGCCGTTTCGCTACTGGCTGTACCTCGCCAGCGAAGGATCGGACAGCGAAGAAACCACGGACCTCTACAAAGCGGTGCCGCGCTCGCCCTACCTGGTCAAGCCGCAGCAGTTCGCCAGCGTGTTTTTCATCGTCAGATTCGACAAGCGCGGCTTTGCCATCAGCCCCAAGACCGGCAAGCGCAGCGGCGACCGGGTGTTCCTGGCCGGCAGCGGCGTGTACCTGGTGCCTGACGATCCGGCCAGGCGCCTGCTCCAGCCCTGGCTGTTTCTGAGCTACTATCACAGCATTCCCAAGGCGCTGTGCCCCGGCGCCGCCGCCGAGAGCTGCGCCAGCGCGGTCAACCTGCAACCGCAATGGCGCGGCATCCAGGCGCTCCACGGCGAACCGGCCAGGCCCGATGCGGGACCGATGTTCGGGCCCGGCCAGACTGCCTTCGCGCGCCATGGCGAGGCGGCGCGGCCCTTCCATTACAGCGTGCCGGCCGGGGTCGCCATGACCGCCGACGAACTTGCGCCCGACAACGCCGGACGCGCCGCGCACCGGGCCACGCCGTTCTGCCTGATCGATTGCCCGCCCGGCGCCAATGTGGCCATCCGGGATCCGGCGCCACGTTGACTACGCCACAGAACATGCTGACGACACTGCGCGCTTCCCTCTTGCTGGCCCTCGCACTGGCCAGCCAACTCTGGTCACGAAGGCTGGAGCGTTGACGTCCCTGGACGGAGGGGATCCGAATATCTTGATATCTTGTTGTACGAACTCACAGACCAAAGCAGACCATGAGCTATGTCATTCACGTGTGGGAATCACCCCGCCCAGCCTCGTTTGAGGAAGCGGCCCACATCGCCTTCGATCTGGCGGAAGAGGTGGTGGGGCAAAATCCCCGTTTCCTGATCCTGGCCGCACGGCTCACTGCGCGCTTCCCCTGCATCACGCGCGCGCCAGGCGGGGTCTGGAGCGATGGCCCGCTCGACGGCAAGACCGGGGAACGGGTCTATGTGCTGGGCATCAGCCACAGTCATGCGGAAGTGTTCGCCCATATCGTCGAATGCGCCGCCAGGCTCGGGCTGACGGTATTCGACATGCAGGCGGCGCGTGCCTACCTCCCGTCGGGCCGGATGCTGGCCCAGCTTCCTGCCGCGCCGGTTGCCGCGTTGCCCGAGCCGCCAGCCGCCCCCTGTGTCAGACTACTTGTCGGGTGTGTTTTTGAACAAAGTATGTCGTGATCTTGAGCGTTGTAGTGGGGTTTTTAGGGTTCGTTCTTGTGCTGTACTTTTGACATCGTTTCCGGGAGCGG
>NZ_WHJF01000529.1:0-290 GCF_011682185.1 Massilia genomosp. 1 | reverse complement strand
TGGTGTGGGCGTTTTGATTAAGCTTCAGAAACTAAATCATGCCAGAAATGGGCGCCCACTCCCACCTTTTCGCTTGCGCTGCCAAGCAATTTTCATCCGTTCCGCTAGTTTTGCAAGAGGCTCTTATGAGACCCCAAGGTTAGTGCTTCCAATTACTGCCGTAGCAATCTACCGGACTTAAGCGATTGACAGCTTAACATGGCTTTTGTGTCATGTATTTGTGGGGCTTAGGCTGCTTGTTTCTGGGCTTTGATTGGCCGGGTCGGTGAAGGAACGTCTTGCGAACAATC
>NZ_WHJF01000528.1:0-291 GCF_011682185.1 Massilia genomosp. 1 | reverse complement strand
CCCCCAGACGCGACAGACGCGCTTGCAGGGCGCAGAAGATGCCGGCGTGCATCTTAGCCGTGCGCCCGAAGTCAAGCACCAGTCGGCGCGCATGCTCGACGTATTTGGCCGCCCGGGACATGATTTCCTGCAGCACCGTTTTCAAACGACGACGTTTCGCGGGATGCCTGACCGGCGAGATCTCACCCGTCAAACCAAGCTGGCCGAGCAAGCGCAGGCAGTTATAGGCGAACATCGCCAGATGCATGATCGCGTCGTTGCTGTCGAACTTGCCCGACGGCAGACGTTCCA
>NZ_WHJF01000527.1:0-291 GCF_011682185.1 Massilia genomosp. 1 | reverse complement strand
CCGCCAGCGGCATGGGCTGGCAACCGGTCGAATGGCAGGCGCTGGAGAAGTGATGTCGCCGACTCGCCGCCACCTGCTTGCCCTTGCCGCCGGCAGCGCCGTACTGCCCTGGGGGCGCGCGCTCACCGGCGCGCCGGCGCCCGATATGCCGGCGCGACTGTCGAAGGCGCAGAGCCGCGCCTTCCAGGCGTGGATGCTGCGCATCGTGAACGCGCAGATGGAGCAGGGCCCGTCGCCGCGCTGGCAGCACCGCGACTGTGCGGGCCTGGTGCGCTTCGCCGTGAACGAAGC
>NZ_WHJF01000526.1:0-291 GCF_011682185.1 Massilia genomosp. 1 | reverse complement strand
GTCGTCATCACGCACCCGGAAACCCAAGGCGTCTTCATTGCTGGCGCGGCTGCCTTGATGCGAGCATTGCGCCGTGGTCAAGGTCAGCATGCCTGTTGCACCCTCTGTGCGCGGTACAGTTCGACCTCGGCGTCGTAGGCGGACAAAAACACCTGCCCAAATACGGTATGGAAGTCTTCCTCCACGGCGGTCACCGCCGCCTGGTGCAGCGCGCGATAACGCACCCACGCACGCCCGTCGCGCCCCTTCGGCATCAGGCGCTCGTACCAGACGTCAGCGCCCATCTGCTTG
>NZ_WHJF01000525.1:0-291 GCF_011682185.1 Massilia genomosp. 1 | reverse complement strand
CTAACGCCCTGAGCTGCCACGCCCTGCACCGCGGTATCGGCATTGATCGCGCCGACGTTGATGCCGACGGTCGTGCTGCCGGTCGTGTAGGTGGCGACGTTACCCGTCTTCGTAGTCGTCACGTCGCCCGCCGCAGTGTTGCCACTGCTGGCGGTGAGATTGCCGGCTACGCCGGTGCCAAGGGTACCGACGACTTTCGCCGGATCGGCAGGGGCAATCGTTGCGTCATCAGGAGCGGCCGGCGCGGGCGCCATGCCGCCACTGTCGTACAAAACGGCGGCAACATCGATC
>NZ_WHJF01000524.1:0-292 GCF_011682185.1 Massilia genomosp. 1 | reverse complement strand
CGTCATCAGGGTCATCAGGATGTAAGTGCCGTACGCCCACACCAGCTTGGCGTCATAGCCCCAGGCTGGCGTGGTGAACACGAAAAACACGCTGACGCCGTAGGGAACGCACAGCCACAGCAGCCACGGGCGGTAGCGGCCGAGGCGCGAGGTGAAGCGGTCGGTCACCTGCCCCATGGCCAGGTCGGCCGCCGCGCCGATGATTTTCACCACCACGAACAGCAGCGCCAGATGCTCGGTGCGCAAGCCGTAGATGTCGGTGTAGAAGAAGGTAATGAGCAGCATCATCGAC
>NZ_WHJF01000523.1:0-292 GCF_011682185.1 Massilia genomosp. 1 | reverse complement strand
GTGGCGGCGATACAGCCGGATGATTTCCTCGGGTGCTGCATCCAAGCTGGTCCACCAGCCTTCGATCTCAACCTCCGGCTCGATCAGGTGCTGCCCCTTCTTGTCGATGCTACGCTCGGTGATCGACACGATCAGGCGCAAGGTCCGGCGTTCCTTGCCGTGGGCGCGCTCAAGCTGCTGCGACAGCAACGCGCAGCGTTTGCCGGGACGCGCCTCGCTGAAAGCATTGGCATGCTCGGCGCTCGCCACCCAGGCGGCCTTGTCCTGTTTGCGGGGATTCCACTTGATGACA
>NZ_WHJF01000522.1:0-292 GCF_011682185.1 Massilia genomosp. 1 | reverse complement strand
GGTGGCGGCCTCGGCCAGCAAAGTATGCACTTCCTGGATGTCGTGCTGGATCTGCAAGGTGCGCTGCACGCCCTGCTGGGCGCGGCGGCTTTCGGCCCCCATCAGGTAGCTTGAGGCGAGCGCGCCCAGCAGGATCACCAGTGGCACCGCGATCAGCACCAGGCCCTTGACGCGCAAGGAGCGGTTCGACCACCACTGGGACCAGCTCGACAGCGCGCTCATGGGTTCGTCGCGCCGGAATGGCCGAAGCCCAGTTCGACCGCGCGGGCGGCGACCTGGGTGCGGTCGGCCA
>NZ_WHJF01000521.1:0-294 GCF_011682185.1 Massilia genomosp. 1 | reverse complement strand
CAGCAGAGCGCTGATCGAGGCCCCCACCGCCGCCGCAAACGCATGGTTGGCGATGGTCGCCACCAAAATCCCCAGCACGATCGGCACCGGCCGCCGGAATTTGGCCGCCAGCAGAAACGCCAGCAACTGCGTCTTGTCGCCGATTTCGGCGAGGGCGACGATGCCCGTTGAGACGAGAAAGGCGTCCATACTGTGCGATCCGATGCGGAAAGCGCGGATCATAGCAGAGCCGCCGCTGTGGCTGCGCGCGCCAGCGCGCCGTCAATACGCGCCTGCGCGCTTTCGTCCGGCCAG
>NZ_WHJF01000520.1:0-294 GCF_011682185.1 Massilia genomosp. 1 | reverse complement strand
GGCCATCTGAAAACAGCTGAAAAACGCGAAAACCCGGCTTTTTTCATAAAAACTGAGTAAATCGCGCCTTTTTCAAGCGTGAAAATCACGTAACTCATTGATTTGTAAGGGCTGAATAGTTACAAAAAAATGAGCTACGATCAAATCTCCGATCGCATCGGTATTCCTCGAGCCAATTGCAAAACGATTTTTCCGAACTGGCCGACATCAGGAGAGCACGATTTTTCATCGCTTTTTCGTGATATCGGAGGAAATCTGATCGGTTACGGCGGCGGAATCATGGCTAATCTCATT
>NZ_WHJF01000051.1:0-48401 GCF_011682185.1 Massilia genomosp. 1 | reverse complement strand
CTCAGTATCGATTTAACCGGCGCTTCGATTTGTCGACCATTTTGACGCGCCTCTTGTACGCTGCTGTCGCCACGGGCAACCGAACCGAAGCGTGGTGTCGGTTAGCTGAAGATCAGCGCTAATCACCAGAATTTATGCGCACTTACTTAAGCGCCACCCAGGCGGATTTGCGCGTACATCTCACCCTGTTCGTCCAGCCCGGTTTCGACGAAGCCCAGGCTGGCGTAAAAGTCTTTGGCCACCGGGTTGCTCGGCCAGTAGCAGATCTGGATCACCTTCGCATCGGGACGGCTGCGGATCTCGTCGAGCGCCAGGCCGATCGCGCGCCGGCCGTAGCCTTTGCCCTGCTCGCCGCTGTCGATCATGAACCGGTAGATCGCGTACTCGCCCGGCTGGCCTTCATCGGCCAGCGATACATACATCAGGAAACCGATCGGCTTGTCGTCGAGGTAGATGGCGCGCGTAAAGAAACTGTCGGGATAGAAACTTGCCTGGGCGATGGAGTAGGCATTGCTGGCGAGGTAGTCCTGCTGCTCCGGCAGCAGGGGCAGCTCGATGAGGGTGTCGAAATTGTCTTCGGTAACAGCTTGCAGGGTGATCGTCATGCGGCGGCTTTCGGTGGCGCTGGGGATGGCGGCGCGACGCGGGTGCGCCGCCGGATGGAAACTTTGATGGCGGTCAGGACTTGCCGACCGAGAGCATGCGCTCGACGTAGCGGGCGATCAGGTCGATTTCCAGGTTGACCTTGCTGCCGGCGCGCAAGTGCTTGAGCGTGGTGACCGAGATCGTGTGCGGAATCAGGTTGATCGAGAAGCGGCACAGCTTGCCCGAGGCAGCGTCCAGGTCTTGCACCCGGTTCACCGTCAGCGAGACGCCGTTGATGACCACCGAGCCCTTGAAGGCGAGGAACTTGGCCAGCTCGCGCGGGGCGTCGATGACCAGTTCCCACGATTCGCCCACGGCGTCGAAGCGGTGTACCAGTCCCAGCCCGTCGACGTGGCCGGACACCAGGTGGCCGCCCAGGCGTTCGGCCAGGGTCAGTGCTTTTTCAAGGTTGACTTCGCCCGGGGCGTCGAGGCCGACCGTACAGTTGAGGCTTTCGCGCGAGACGTCGACGCTGAAGGCGGCGTCGGTCTTGGCGACCACGGTCATGCAGGCGCCGTTGATGGCGATCGAGTCGCCCAGGGCCACGTCGGCCAGCGGCAGGCCGCCGGCGTCGATGTCGAGGCGCACGCCTGCGTCAAGGCCGCCTTCGAGTGGTTGGACGGAGCTGATCTTGCCGACGGCGGCGACGATTCCTGTAAACATGCTGGTCTATTCCTTGGTATGGGTAAAGCGGGCGAGGATGCGCAGATCCTCGCCCAGCGGGGCAATATCGTGAAAGCGCAGGCGCTGTTGCTGGTCGAGGCTGGTCAGGGCGGGCAGCGCGAACATGCCCTGGGCTTCGCCGAGCAGGCTCGGCGCGAGGTAGACCAGCAGTTCGTCGACGCAGCCCTCGCGGATCATCGATCCGTTCAGCCTGGCGCCGGCTTCGACGTGCAGTTCGTTGATGTCGCGCCGGCCCAGCTCGCGCATCAGCGCCGGCAAGTCGACCTTGCCGCTCTCGTTGGGCAGCAGGATGACGTCATGGCCGGCGGCGCGCAGCACGGCTTGCTTGACCGGATCGGGCACGGCGGCCACGATCCAGCTCGGCGCGCCGGCCAGCACGCGCGCGGCGGGGTCGATCTCGAGCTTGCTGTCGACGATGACGCGGCGCGGCTGGCGCGTGGTTTCCACGGCGCGCACGTTCAGTTGCGGGTCGTCGGCCTTGACGGTGCCGATGCCGGTGAGAATGGCGCAGGCGCGCGCGCGCCATGCATGGCCGTCGGCCCGTGCTTCTGGGCCCGTGATCCACTGGCTGGCGCCATTGTGCAGGGCCGTCATGCCGTCGAGGCTGGCGGCGGTCTTGAGGCGGACCCACGGCAAGCCGCGCTGCATGCGCGACAGGAAGCCGATGTTCAGTTCGCGCGCTTCGGCTTCGTGCAGCCCGGAACTGACGGCGATGCCGGCCGCCGCCAGCTTGGCCAGCCCTTGCCCGGCGACCAGCGGATTGGGGTCGACCATGGCGGCGACGACGCGGCCCAGGCCCGCACGCACGAGGGCGTCCGAACACGGCGGCGTGCGGCCGAAATGGTTGCACGGCTCGAGGGTGACGTAAGCGGTGGCGCCGCGCACGTCGTTACCGCGGGCCTCGGCGTCGCGCAGGGCGGCGATTTCGGCGTGGGCCTGCCCGGCCGGTTGCGTGTGACCGGCGCCGATGACCATACCGTCGCGCACGATGACGCAACCGACACGCGGGTTCGGCGAGGTGGTGTACAGCCCTTTGGCGGCCCAGTCGAGGGCCAGGGTCATGGCTGCTGAATCAGTAAGTCGTTGCACAAGTGTCCCAGCGTAAATGGCTGACCGCGATTTTACGCCAAGACAGCCGTTCCCGCCGGGGAGGCTGCGATGCCGGCTCTTTCGCAGCCTGAATCTGGCCCCGCTTCAGCCGCGCCCGTGACGAGGCAAACGTTCCGCCATCGACGCGCCACGCGCTACAGCGGCGCCGATGCAGGCGCCGCGCCAGTGCCGATGCAAGCGGCGCCGGCGACAAGGCCATCGCGCCGCAGGCTGTCAGCGTCAGCGCTAGTGTCCCGAGTTAGAAATTCGTTGATGATTACATGTGGTGCAATCGTAACGAGACAAGGAACAAAGCGCAGACAGGCCGAGGCCTGGCGAGCATTTGTGACGCAGTATCGCTGCGATTATCGCCATATTTATTCAACGAATTTGTAACTCGGGACATTAGGAATCCTCCTCTTCCCCTTCGCAATTGGCGCCATCCCGGGCCGGATCGCACACGCGGGCGCGGCCGAGCATATTGATCTTGATGCGCCGCGTCTGCTCGCCCTGGAACAGCGACAAGGTGCCCCAGCGCGCCGCCGCGCTGCTGGTGGCCGTGCAACTGCGTCCGGCGCTGTTGTAAGCCAGGTAATCCGGCAGCTTCTGGCTGGAAAACACGGCGCTGACCACAATGCCTTTGCCCACCGGACCGTGCGTGACGATCAGCTCGTCGGAGGCGCCCGGCCGGCGGTCGCCGTCGTGATCGACAAACGCCACCCAGCCCTGGCTCCAGTCGGCACCGGCGGGCTCAAGCGGTGCGAGAACGACGCGCTGGCCGCGCGCCATCGCTTGCGCACGCGTCGTGCCGATGGCGCCGGACAGGTCGTTCACGGCGGCGTTGAGCTGGTACAGGCGGATCATGGCGCGCACGTCCGGCACGGCAACGGTGAGCCCGATGGCGGCGACAAGCACCACCACCATCAACTCGACCAGCGAAAACGCGCTCGCCGGCGGCGGTGCTGCGCGCCTCATGGCCAGCAACCGGTGGCGCTGCCGCTGGCCGTGTGTTCGCCGGCGCTGTCGAGCGTCAGGGTCTGGCATGCGCCATCGCGGAACGTGGCGTCGACCCTGTCGGTGCCGGGTATGGCTTCGATGACGATGCAGCGCGCGATCGCCTGGCCGGCGCACGGCTTGCCGCGCAGTTCGTAGGCGCTCGACTTCGCGCTGCCGCCCGACCACCATTTGAAGCGCGCTTGTTCCGGTCCGTCCTGGTCGGCCGAAAACGCAAGGTAGCGGTTGTGCTGCGTGTAGTAACGCTCCTGCTTTTGCATCAGGTCGAGCAGGGCCGCCTGGGCTTCGGTACGGCGCGCCTTGACCACGAAGCCCTGGTAACCGGGATAGGCCAGCGCGGCCAGCAGGGCGATGATGGTCATCACGATCATGGTTTCGATCAGGGTAAAGCCTCGACTGCGTTTCATTGCCGGCTCCTTTGCTTGGGTGGTTACTTTTTCTTTGCCGCATCGTGCAGGTCTTGCCAGTTATGCAGCTCGCGCCAGCCGAGGCGGCGCGACGGGGTGCGGATGCCGACCTGCTGGGCCGGCGCCGCCTTGCCGCCGTCCTGCGGGCGCACGATGGCGTAGGTGTGCGCCGCCTCGGCGCGCCCGCTGGCGCCGCGCGCGCCGGTGCTGGCGCTGATTTCGATCAGCAGCGGCGGCACGCCGGCCAAGGTGGGGTAGCGCTCGCCCGTGCTTTCGCCCGACCGCACCCGGCCGTCGGCGCCGATGGCCAGGCCGCTCAGCGCGTCGAGCACATAGCTGCGCGACGCTGGCGCACTGCACAGGTCGGCGCCAGGCAGCAAGGTGTCGACGATCAGGGCGCCGCCGCGCATTACCGGGCTGGCGGCGGCCCGTTCTCCGTCGAGGGCGGTTTGGGGGAAATCGAAGAACCAGCCTTTTGGCGCGTCCATCCCGTCCAGTTCGGCGGGCGCGCCCGCCACCGCATAGCGCGCCGTGCCGCTCAGGATGCGTGGCACCAGCCGCGCGCGCGACAGCGGCGGCTGCTTGCCCAAGGCATCGTGGACGGCGTAAAACGATTGCGGCAGAAAACTGCTGCGCTGGGTGTCGGCCGCTTCGATGAACTTGCCGGTGCCAAACAGCACGAGGTAGCCGCCACCGGGGGCGAACACGATGCGCGGCGCATGCGCGATGGGCTGGGGCCTGCCGCCGGCGTCGCGGGCGTCGAACAGCGGCGACAGCGCCGCGTTCCACGGCGCCGGCCCGCTGAAATCGACACGCCACAGCCGGCCCTGCAAGTCGCCCGCGTAGGCATGGCGCACACTGGCGTCGCCGGCCAGCGCCAGCGCCGGGGGCGCGAGCGCGTTGGGCTGCGCCGGATCGAACGCCGGCGTGATGAAGCGGTAGTAATTGACGCCGCGCTGCCAGCGCGCGGAGGCCGGCTTGTCGAGCGCGAGCAGGAACAGCGCGCCGCCGCCATCCTCGACGCCATTGTTGATGCCGCTGGCGACGACGACAAAGTCGCGGTACTGCGGCACGCCATCCTTGACGGCGGTCCGGAACCTGGCCACCTGCGGCGGCGTGCCGACATGGCCCATGGCCGGGTCGTCGCGCCCGGTGAATTCCCACAGCGCGCCAAGGCCGGTGTGGAAGGCGGCCGGGTCGGAGATGTCGAGCGCGAAGACGCCACGCGCGCCCATGCCCATGCCCGAAGCGAGAATGGTGCGCCAGCGCCCGTCGAGCAGCGCTTCGCCGCTGCCGGCGCTGGCGTCGACATAGGGCCGGTGGCGGTAGCCAGGGTCGGCCAGCCGCGCCAGCGCCGGCGTCAAGGCGTGCGGCACGTAGGCAAACAGTTCGACGCCGGTGCTGGCGTCGAAGGCGTGCAGCATGCCGTCGTTGGCGCCGACATAGGCCACGCCGGGCCGCGCGCGCTGGCGCTTGTAAAAGTCGAGATAGGCCGGCTCGCCGCGCGAGGGCGGCGGCGGCCCGACCAGCAGGGGTACGCTGTGAACCACATCACCGAGCACGCTGGCGCGGCGCCGCAAGACGCCGCCCGGCAGGCCGGTTTCCATGCCGCGCTCGCCACGCAGGAAGGCCGTGCGCGCTTCACCGAGTCCGTCCGGCGCGCCGCCGGCAACGGCCACGTCAAGCAGGGCGCGCGATTCTGGCGGCAGGCTGGCCCAGTCGAACGGGATCGTCACCGTTTTGTCGGGCCGGTAGGCCAAGGTGTAGATCTTGCGCGCCGCCGGCACCGTGCGGGGTGGCAGCGGCGGCCGCACGCCATCGTTGCCGCTCAAGAGCTCGGCGGCGTCCCATTCCACTTTGTCCGGGATGGACGGTGCGCCGTCCTTGCCCACGGTAAGCGCGCGCCGCCGCAGGCTGCCGCTGGCCCTGGACAGGTCGCCGCTGGCCTGGAGCACGAAGCCGCGCCCCTTGCCGACGGGGCTGGCCACCAGCGCACCGGGCGTCTCGCCGCCGCTGTGACCCGCAGAAGCGAACAGGGCGTCGATGGCCGGCCCGATCGCCAACGCGTCCCTGGCGGCAAAGAAGCCGGCCGGACTGCCGCCGGCAGCGCGCCACTCCGTATCGTCGCGCCGCTCGCCGCTGGTGATGAAGGGATTGGCGTCGCCGTTGCGGTCGTCGAAGGCGCCGTATTTGGCGGCCAGGTACAGCGCGCTGGCGCCCTCGCGTTCCGGTACGCCGAGCTCGAGCGCCATGCTGGTGATGGTGACCGGCTTGTCGCGCCGGATCGGGTTGGTGTGCGCCCACCAGGCCGCGCCGGCCAGGTACAGGCTGCCGGCATTGTTCGGCCCGTCGCTACGCAGGTCGAGCTCGCCCAGGTCAGACCGGGGCGCGCTGTTGCCGTAGGCGCCGCCACGGTCGGCTTCCATCTCGCCGACGCGGCGCGTTGCCTGCATGACGTCGAAACGGACCGCGGCGAAAGCGTCGGCGGGGCGCGCGGCGTCGTTGCGCCCGGTCCGGGTGTTGCCCGGTACGTGGCGGTCGTCGATAAAGGCCGGGTGGCCGATGGTCGCGATCACGTTGCGCTGGCAGGCGGCGCTCACCGGGTCGGTGCGGCTAGCCCACACCGGCAAGCCATCCGGCGCGACGCCGCCAGTTGCCGCGCCCGGTTCGCGGCCCTGCAAATAGCGCAGCGCTTCGTCATACAGTTCCGCGCCGGGGTCGCCGACGGCGTAGCTGCCGGCGCTGGCCGGCATGCTCCTGCCCGCCAGGTTGATGGCGGCAATGCTGCCGCTGGCCGCGCCGCCGCTGGCGCGATCGGGATTGGGGACGAACACGCCGGTCTGGTCGCGCCATTCGGCGCGCGGGTTGGGCTGCGCCTCGTAGCGCGGGGCCTCGATGGCCTGGGCGCCGATGAACTTGAGCGGCGCGCGCAGGACGCCGCCATCGGGCGCGCCGCCGTGTTCACGCTCGCCTGCCGCGTAGGCCATCACGCCGATACGCGCGCTGCCGGCGTGCCGTTGCAGCGCGCCTTCCGGCTTGAAGGCGCCGCCGTACGGTCGGCATAAGGCCGGCCGGCTGGCGCTGTCCTCAGGCGTGCAGACGCGCACACGCGCGAGAAATTCGCCGTGGAATTTATCGGACACCAGCCGCGTACCGTCCGCGCCATAACGGGGCGCGTCGCAGCTCTTGCCTTTGCTGGTGCCGCTGAACAGCACCCGATTGCGGCACGACACGATGTACAGCTCGCTTTTGCCGAACGGGGTCAGCGCCGCGCTCTCGGCGGCGGGCAGCATCTTGCGCGGGAAATGCAGCGCGTTCGCATAAAAATCGGCATGCGCCGCGCCATCGGGCAACCAGGCGCGTTGCAGCACGGTGATGCCGGCCTCGTCGATCACGCGGTCGCCGCCGGTCAGGCCCAGGCGCACCAGGTCGAGGGTCGAGGCCGTGGCCCAGTTCAATACGTTGCCGCTGAAAGCATCGCCGCCGCAGCCGTGGTCCGCCCGCGCCGGCCCGAGCGGCGCGAAATACCCGAGGCGTTCGTCCAGGTCGGGCTCGCGCACCGCGCGCGCGGGGGCCTTCATCGGATACTGGTAGCACAGGCGCGGATTGAAGTAACCGGGATAATCGGTCGCGCCCGCATACGCGCCGCGATAGGCCGCGCCGGCGTCGTCGAACGTAAGCGACAGATTGATCAGCAGGTTGGGCGGCATCTGGCCCGGTGCGCCGAGCACGCCGTCGGGCACTTGCAACAGCGGCGGCGCGGCGCCGGCCGCGCAGGTCCGGCAAGCGAGCAGCAAGGTCAGCAGTGCAGTGAGTAACGGCGCCCGCAAGCGTTGAAGGACGGTGCTCATGTGCCCTCCTCCGGCGCCGCCTTGAGGTAGAAGGTTTGCAGCACCACCCGGGTGGCATCGAGTGCGCCGAAGCCGATCGCCGTGATGCGATAAAAGTTGCCTGGAGGACGGGCGGCATCGGCCCCGGCCTGGGTGTGCGGCAACAGTTCGATGAGGTAGCGCGGCGCTCGCAGCGGCAGCGTGCCCTTGCCCGACGGCAGCTGCGCACCCGTGAAGCGGCCGTACGCCACGCCAGCCGGCGCCGTTGCGTCATTGCCCGACAGATCGGCATGCTGCCACGCCGCGTGCCCCGGCACGTGCAGGCACAAGCCGGCATTGACCTCGCGTTCGGCCCCGCAGCCGTCGACGAAGCCGAGCGCATTGCCACGCGAAAACAGTGCCGCGCGCCCGGATGAGGGATCGCCGCCGCCCTCGATATCGTGTTCGGCGTCGGCCAGCGCGGCCTCGGCCGCACCGAAGGCGATCTGGCGGTCGCGCTCGTGGCGCGCCGATTTTTCGCTGCTCAGCGCGCTACGGGCGGCGGACACGCCGAGGATCATCAGCGCCAGCAGCACGAACAGCGCCGTCAGCAGCACGGCGCCATGTTGGCGGTCACGGTGGCAAGGAAGGCTTGGCATGGCGTTTCACAGGGCCGCGTTGCGCATCACGATGGTGGTGACGAAGGTGCGCCGCTCGCGCCAGCGCAGCGCCGGCGGCAGGCGCGCTTCGTCGATGCGCGTGCCGGGGTCGTCGGCGCCGCCGTAGCCGGGGCCGAACAGCTCGTAGGCAAGCGGTGCGCGCGCGCCGGCGCCGCCGGGCGCGCCATGCAGCAACAGCGCCACCCTGACGCTGGCCACGCGCTTCCAGTGGGTCTTGCGGCGCAGGTCGCGCTCGCGCTCTGCCGGGGTGGCGCCGTCGAGTATCAGGGAGGCGTCCAGCGCGTTGACAGCTCCGGCGGCCAGGTAGCGGTCGGGCAAGCCGTCGCCGGGCTCGTCGGTATCGAGCCCGTACAGGACCTGGAAGGTATCGACCCCGCCCACCAGCGCCTCGCTGCGCCAGTCCTTCTGGCCACGGTATCTGCAGCGCAGTTCGGCGTCGCCGGCGGCATCTGGCGCGACATAGAAAATGCTCCAGCCCTCGTTCGCGGCGCCCACCGCGAAGCCGGCGCAGCTGTGTACGCTGCCGTCGCCATCGGGCCCGGCTCCCGCGCCATCGAAGCGCAGCGCCAGCACGTCGCTGCCGTTGACGCCGCCCGCTCGCGCGCCGGCGATGCCAGGCCCGCCGCGCGCCAGCACATGGTTGTCCAGTCCGCCGATGCGGGCGGCCGTCGCGGCCGACGATGGCGGCGCTTCTTCGCGCTCGAGATCGACCCAGGCGCCCTGGCGCGCCGCCCGTTCGATGGCCTCGAGCGCGAAGCGGCCGGCGTCGTCGGTCTGCGCCAGTGCGTTCTGCGCGGCGTAGCCGGACTGGGCGGACACCAGCAGCGCCGCCGCCGCCAGGGTCACCAGCAAGCCGAGCACCAGCGCGACCATCAGTTCGACCAGGCCCAGGCCGGCCTGGCGCAGCCATCGCGAAGCGGGACGCGCCCTCATGGCGCCCCCGTGCCCAGCATCACCGCCAGCGCCGGAGCGGAGGACGCGGCGGCGCCAGGCCCGGCGCGCGGCGCGGCGCGGGCATGCCAGCCGAGCTTGATGACCACCGGCGCCCCGGGCGCGCCGGCGCATTCCCACGCCAGCGCCTGGCCCGCATCGTCCCACACGGCGGCGTCGCGGCACACCGCGATGCGCCCGCCCGGAAAACCGGCGTGCAGCGCGGCCACCGTATCGGCGATGTCGAAGCGGGCCAGTTGCGCACTGTCGCAGCGGCCCGCGCCGTAGCACTGGGAGGGCGCGGGCGGCGGCGCGCCCTCGCCCGCCTCGTAGCGCAGTTGCAAATAGGGATTGAGGGCGTCGCCCAGGCGCATTTGCGCGGCATTGGCGCGCATGCGTTCGGCCAGGCCGCTGGCCAGGTGTACCCCGCGCGACATCAGGCTCGATTCCTGGCGGGTGCGCAGCGCCGCGACCTGGGTGCCGAGCGCGCCGAGGATGCCGACGGCCAGCAGCACCAGCGCCACCAGCACTTCGATGAGCGTGAATCCGCCGGCGACATGGTTTCGCAATATGCGCATGACTCCCCCGCAACGTTGAACGACGCGCCCGGTCATGCCGCCGCAGCCTCTCAGCCAGGGCTGCAAGGTCGGTCGTGGTGTGATCTGGATCGCTTGGGAGCTACGTTAACAGCGCTGGGGACAGGCGCGCATGGCCTGCCTCAAGAGTGTGAGCCGAACTATTTACGCGGTTTGCGCTCGTGACCTACTTCGGCAATCGCATCCTGGAACTCGGCCAGGTCTTCGAAGTTTTTATACACGGACGCGAAACGGATGTAGGCAATCTTGTCGAGGCGTTTCAGCTCCTGCATGACCAGCTCGCCCACGTGGCCGGTATCGACCTCGCGCTGCCCGCTGGTGAGCAGTTTTTCCTCGATCGACGCGACGGCCTGGTCGATGGCCTCGGCCGACACGGGCCGCTTGCGCAGCGCCAGCATCAGGCTGCCGCGCAGCTTGACCGAGGCGTACTCGGTGCGGCTGCCGTTTTTCTTGACAATGATCGGCATCGACAATTCGATCCGTTCATAGGTGGTGAAGCGCTTGTCGCACTTGACGCAGCGGCGCCGGCGCCGGATCGAATCGCCCTCCTCGGATACGCGCGTATCGAGGACCTGCGTATCTTCATGCTGGCAGAAGGGACATTTCATGGGGCCGGGGCTGCTGCTGTGAGTGTCGCTTAGATCAAGCCGCGTAGACCGGATACTTGTCGGTCAGCTTCTTGACCTCAAGCTTGACGCGCTCCACGACCGCGGCGTCGTTCGGATTGTCGAGGATGTCCGCGATCAGGTTGCCGACCGTGGTGGCGTCTTCTTCCTTGAAGCCGCGCGTGGTGAAAGCCGGGCTGCCGAGGCGGATGCCGGAGGTCACGAACGGTTTTTGCGGATCGTTCGGGATGCCGTTCTTGTTGCAGGTCATGTGGGCCGCGCCCAGCAAGGCTTCGGCTTGCTTGCCGGTCAGGTTCTTGGCGCGCAGGTCGACCAGCATGACGTGCGACTCGGTGCGGCCGGACACGATGCGCAGGCCGCGCGCGATCAGCGCCTTGGCCAGCGCGTCGGCGTTTTTCACGACCTGTTTCTGGTACTCGGTGAACGATGGCTCCAGCGCTTCCTTGAAGGCAACGGCCTTGCCGGCGATCACGTGCATCAGCGGGCCGCCCTGGATGCCGGGGAAGATGGCCGAATTGATGGCTTTTTCGTGCTCGGCCTTCATCAGGATGATGCCGCCGCGCGGGCCGCGCAGCGACTTGTGCGTGGTCGAGGTGACGAAGTCGGCGTGCGGCACCGGGTTCGGGTAGACCCCGGCGGCGATCAGGCCGGCGTAGTGCGCCATGTCGACCATGAAGTAAGCGCCCACCGCCTTGGCGACCCTGGCGAAACGCTCGAAGTCGATCTTCAGCGAAAACGCCGAGGCGCCGGCGATGATCATTTTTGGCTTGTGCTCATGCGCCAGGCGCTCCATGGCCTCGTAGTCGATGTCTTCCTGCTCGGTCAGGCCGTACGACACCACATTGAACCACTTGCCCGACATGTTCAGCGCCATGCCGTGGGTCAGGTGGCCGCCTTCGGCCAGCGACATGCCCATGATGGTGTCGCCCGGCTTGAGCATGGCGAAGAACACGCCCTGGTTGGCCTGGGAGCCGGAGTTCGGCTGCACGTTGGCCGCTTCGGCGCCGAACAGTTGTTTGACACGGTCGATCGCCAGTTGTTCCGCGATGTCGACGAATTCGCAGCCGCCGTAGTAGCGCTTGCCCGGATAGCCTTCGGCGTATTTGTTGGTCAGCTGCGAGCCCTGGGCTTGCATGACGGCCGGCGAGGTGTAGTTCTCGGACGCGATCAGTTCGATGTGATCTTGCTGGCGTGCGTTTTCCTTCTGGATCGCGCCCCACAATTCCGGGTCAACATGGGCGAGCGTGTGTTCTTTTGAAAACATGAAAAAACTCCAATCGATAAGAGTGCGAGGCACCTGATTGCAAGGATCGAATGAGGGGAGCCGTCGGAAATGGAACAGGCAGCCTCATCGTGCGCTTCCATCGGTGGCTGCCCAGGCGAACGGCTGATGAAATCTCACGTTCCCCGGTGGATGCCCACCTTTCGCCGCCAGGCAGCAATGCGCCGCGACTTTTCGCCAGTTACGTGAGACGTAATGGAGCCCAAATTGTAAGTTAAGTCCTTGAATAGGGCAAGGAATGGGATTGCCTAATTGGCAGGTAGCGGCCAATCGGGTCACTTGGGCTACAATCCGGCACAGCTTTGCACTTCTCCAGGACACCACTATGATCGTTTTCATCACCGGCGCCTCGGCCGGCTTCGGCGCCGAAATGGCGCGTACCTTCGTCAACAACGGCCATCAGCTCGTCATCAGCGGGCGCCGCAAGGACCGCCTGGACGCCCTCGCGGCCGAGCTGGGCGACCTGGCTTTGCCGATCGTCATGGATGTCACCTGCAAGGAATCGATCAACGAAGCCTTGTCGATGCTGCCGCAATCGTGGCGCCAGGTCGATGTGCTGATCAACAATGCCGGCCTGGCGCTGGGCACCGAGCCGGCCCACGAAGCCCCGCTGGCCGATTGGGAAACCATGATCGCCACCAACTGCACCGGCCTGGTGACGATGACGCGCGCGCTGCTGCCGGCCATGGTCGAGCGCGGAAGCGGGCTGATCATTAATCTGGGATCGGTGGCCGGCAGCTATCCTTACCCGGGCGGCAATGTGTATGGTGCGACCAAGGCCTTCGTGGACCAGTTCACCCTGAACCTGCGCGCCGACCTGGCCGGCACCGGCGTGCGCGCGACCAACCTGGCGCCGGGCTTGTGCGGCGGAACCGAGTTTTCCAAGGTGCGCTTCAAGGGCGACGATGAAAAAGCGGCCAAGGTGTACGAAGGCACGCAGCCGCTCACCGCCAAGGATATCGCCGCCACCGCGTTCTGGATCGCCACCTTGCCGCCGCATATCAATATCAATTCGATCGAGATGATGCCGACTTGCCAAGGGTTCAGCCCGTTTGCGATCAAGCGGACGTAACTTTCGTCATTCCCGGCACTGCCGGAACCGACTTCCCGCGCAGGAGGCTGTCTCAAAACGCTAAAATCACCGCTAGGCGGTAGACTCTTATCCGTCATTCCCGCGCAGGCGGGAATCCCATTCCGTGGCATAGCAGCGAACTTGGATTCCCGCCTGCGCGGGAATGACGGTGCTGGAGGTGGTAGTCGTTGAACGCTTCCCTTTTGAGACAGCCTCGCAGGCGGGAACCCAAGCTCGTACTGCAGTTGCTAAACCACCAACTTGGGTTCCCACCAAGGGGGCCGCCGAGGCCGGGAACGACGAGGGTGTAGGTGAGAACTGCGGCTTGCGTAACACAACTCATCGCCCATGTAAGCGATTGTTACAGAACTTGGCACTTCGCCACGGCTCACGTCTACTTGTGCGCCATCCGGCCCGCTGGGCGCCATCTTTATGTACGCTTGCGTACATTTACCGCAAAAAACCGCGTAAAATGTTTCCGATATTCACTTATGGCAAATGAAATGCCCTCAGTATTCAGTTGGCCGGTACGGGTCTATTACGAAGACACGGACGCCGGCGGCATCGTCTTTTACGCGAACTACCTCAAATTTTTCGAACGCGCGCGCACCGAATGGCTGCGTGCGGCCAACATCGGCCAACAGGCGCTGCGCGACGAACACGGCGCGATTTTCGTCGTCAAGAACGCCAGCATCGACTATCACGCGCCAGCCAGGCTTGATGATGCATTAAACTTGACATTGAGTATAGAAAAACTGGGGCGCGCATCGGTCCAGTTCCTCCAGCAAGCCTGGCACGGCGACGTATTGCTGGCCAGCGCGACGGTCAAAGTGGGCTGCGTCGACGCGGTCACCCTGCGTCCCCGCGCCCTGCCCGACGCTAGCGCTGCTAAAATGCGTGCCGCCTGACACTTCACACCTAGAAAAATCCAACGCCAATGAATGCAGCCCAAGACCTTTCCTTTATCGCCCTGATCGGCAACGCGCACCTGATCGTGCAATTGATCATGGCACTCTTGCTGGGCCTGTCCATCATGAGCTGGACCTATATCTTCCGCAAGGCCTTCGCCGTGCGCGCCGCCCGCCAGCAGACCGAACAGTTCGAACGCAGCTTCTGGGCCGGCGGCAACCTGCATACCCTGCACCAGAACGCCAGCACCACGCGCGAACAGGGCGGCGCGCTGGCGCGCATCTTCGAAGCCGGCATGGGCGAATTCATCAAGGGCAAGCAAGCGTCCCCACAGCGCGATCCGCTCGACACCGGCGCCGTGCTCGACGGTGCCCGCCGCGCCATGCGCGCCGCCTTCCAGCGCGAACTCGACGCCCTCGATTCGCACCTGAACTTTTTGGCCTCGGTCGGCTCGGTCTCGCCGTACATCGGCCTGTTGGGCACCGTGTGGGGCATCATGAACGCCTTCCGCGGCCTGGCCAACGTGCAGCAAGCGACCCTGGCCGCCGTGGCGCCCGGCATTGCCGAAGCGCTGATCGCGACCGCCATCGGCCTGTTCGCGGCCATTCCGGCCGTGGTCGCCTACAACCGCTTCACGCACGATATCGACCGCCTGGCCATCCGCTTCGAGAGCTTCGTCGAAGAATTCTCGAACATCTTGCAGCGCCAGTCGCGCTGATCGGAGGCACTCATGGCATCGTTTTCGAGCAGCCTGCGCGGCGGACGCAAACGCAAGTTCAAGTCCGAGATCAACGTCGTCCCCTACATCGACGTGATGCTGGTGTTGCTGATCATTTTCATGGTCGTGCCGCCGGCCAACAGCCCGAGCGTGATCAACCTGCCGAGCGCGGAGAAATCCGCCCTGCCGCCGGACGACTACATCCAGATCGTGCTGAAACCGAACGCCAGCCTGAGCATCGGCATCAACGGCAAGAACAGCGCCGCGGCCGAGGAATTACCGAACCGTAACGCCGTGATGCGCCGCCTGCGCACCTTGCACGCCGAGCATCCGGACTACCCGGTGATGATCGCCGGCGACCGCGACAGCAAGTATGACGATGTGATCCAGCTCGTTTCCGAAGCGAAAAAAATGGGCATCAACCGGGTCGGCCTTGCCACCAAGTGAAGACGATGGCGCCCCTGACTCCCGCCGCCGATCCGGGCGGCCCCTACACCGTGCCGCCCGAGCCAAGCCGCGTCCCTTCGGTCGCGCTGGCGCTGGCCGTACACGCCGGCCTGTTGCTGTTCCTGTGGGCTGGCATCAACTGGCAGAACGTGGCGCCGACCACAACCGAGGCGGAACTGTGGGACCCGCAAGTGCAAGATGCCGCGCCCTTGGCCCAAGCGGAACCGCCGCCGCGCGTGGCGAAACCGGTGACGCCGCCCAAGCCGGTCGAGAAACCGGTCGAGAAAACAGTCGAAAAGCCGGTCGAAAAAGCGCTCGAAAAGCCGCCTGAGAAGCCGGTGGAAAAGCCGCCCGCCGTCAAGCCGCCCGACATTGCGCTCGAACGCGAGAAGAAACTCAAGCAACAAAAACTCCAGCAGGAGCAGCGCCTGGCCGAGCAAAAGCGCGAGCTGGAACTGGCGCGCAAGGAATTGGCCGAGCAAAAGAAACGCGAAGAGAAAAAACTCGACGACCAGAAGAAGCTCGACCAGAAAAAGCTCGAACAGGAAAAACGCGAGCAGCAAAAACTCGACCAGCAAAAGCAGGAACAGGACAAGCTGGCGGACAAGCAGGCCCAGGACAAAGCGGCCAAGGCCGAAAAAGCCGCCAAGGACAAGAAACTGGCCGAGGAGCAGAAAAAACTCGACAAGCTGCGCGACGCCGAAATGCGCCGCATCACCGGCGACACCGGCGGCAACGGCGAGGCCGACAAGCGCAGCGCACCGAAAGGCGACCCGAGTTATTTCGGCGCGATCGGCGCCAAGATCAAGAGCAACCTCAATTACACGGGCAGCACCAGCATGGCGGGCGATCCGCAGGCGGTGTACCAGATCGAACAATGGCCGACCGGCGAGATCAAGTCGGTCAAGAAGATCAAGAGCAGTGGCGTACCGGCGTACGACCAGGCGGTCGAGAACGCGATTGCCAAATCGTCACCGCTACCGAAGAAAAAAGATGGTACGGTAGACCCGTCAGTTCCCGCCGCATTCAAATTGAAGGAAACCCAAAAAAGCCATGACTAAACTCAGCACATTGATATTGACCGGTGCCCTCATCACCGGTTCCTCGGCCTACGCGCAAATGCGCGTGGAAGTGGTCGGCGTCGGCAGCAACCAGATTCCCATCGCGATTGCCGCCTTTGCCGAAGAAGGCGTGGCGCCCGCGCAGGTCTCGGCCATCATCCGCGCCGACCTCGAACGCAGCGGCATGTTCAAGATCATCGACGCTGGCAGCACCCTGTCCGAATCCTCCCCGGTCGACTACAGCCAGTGGAAGTCGCGCGGCGCCGATGCGCTGGTGGTCGGCAGCGTGCAAAAGCTGGCCGACGGGCGCTTCGAAGTGCGCTACAAGCTGCACGACACCATCAAGACCAATCAGCTCTCGAGCATGACCCAGTCCGCGCAAGCGAAATACACGCGCCTGTCGGCCCACAAGATCGCCGACGATATCTACGAAAAACTGACCGGCAGCCGCGGCGCTTTTGCCACCCGCGTCGCCTACGTCAACGAAAACCGCGGTGCGCGCGACTACCGCCTCGAAATCGCCGATGCCGATGGCGAAGCGGTGCAGGTGGCGGTGCGTTCGAACGAACCGATCATCTCGCCGGCCTGGTCGCCGGACGGCAGCAAGGTCGCCTACGTCTCGTTCGAAAAGCGTAAACCGATCATCTACGTACAGGACCTGGTGACCGGCGCGCGCAAGATCGTGGTCAATGAAAAAGGCAGCAACTCGGCTCCGTCCTGGTCGCCCGACGGCACGCGCCTGACGATGGCCTTGTCGAAAGACGGCCACACCCAGGTGTATGTGGTGGGCATCGACGGCAGCGGCCTGCGGCGCGTCTCGAACAGTAACGGCATCGACACCGAGCCGCAATTTTCGGCCGACGGCCAGACCATCTATTTCACCAGCGACCGCAGCGGCGGCCCGCAAGTCTACAAAATGCCAGCCGCTGGCGGCAACGCGCAGCGCGTGACCTTCAATGGCAGTTACAATATCAGCCCGCGCGTCTCCTCGGACGGCAAAACCCTGGCCTGGGTCTCCCAGCGTGACGGTGGCTATTCCCTCTATGCGATGGACCTGGCCAGCAGCCAGGAACTGCGCCTGGCCGATGGGGCCACCGAACCGAGTTTTTCGCCCAACGGCAAATACATCATGTACGCAACCAAAGGCGGCGGCCGTACTTCGCTCGCTGTGGTGTCGGTCGATGGAAGGGTCAAGCAGCGCTTAACAACCCAGGCAGGAAACATCAGGGAGCCCAACTGGGGTCCCTTCATGAAGTAATCGCAGTATCAACGTCGTTCACGCTATTTTTAACACCGTCCAGGAGAAAACACCCATGCGCAATTTTAAAACCCTCGCATTCATCGTCTCGAGCGCCGCCCTGCTCACAGCTTGCAACACCCCGGTCAAAGACACCCCCGTACCAGTGACCGAAAAGCCGGTTGCCGGCAAGACCGTCGTGACCGACGACACGCGCGAAGTCAAGACCCAAACCACCGAATCGGTGGTCGATCCTGTCAACGATCCAAGCGGCGCGCTGGCAAAACGCAGCGTCTACTTCGACCTCGACAGCTATGTCGTGCGTGAAGATGGCAAGCCAATCGTCGAGAACCACGCCGGCTACCTGACCAAGAACAAGACCCGCAAGATCATCATCCAGGGCAATACCGATGAACGCGGCGGCACCGAGTACAACCTGGCCCTGGGCCAGAAACGTGCCGAAGCCGTGCGCAAGTCGATGGCCTCGCTGGGCGTGTCCGAGTCGCAGATGGAAGCGGTCTCGCTGGGCGAAGAAAAGCCAAAAGCGACCGGTGGCGGCGAAGCGGCATGGGCGGAAAACCGTCGTGCCGACATCGTCTATTAATCGCTTGCCGTAACCGGCATCCGGGCCATCGGGGCGGCGCGCAGTGCGAACTGTGCCCGCCCCGCTGACCTTGTGCCACGGTGTTTTAGTTTCAACGGTTTTGAAAGAGTCACGATCATGATCACACTGTCCAAGTCCCGCATTGCCGCCGCCTGCCTGGCGCTGGCCGCCTGGGTGCCGCTGCAAAGCCACGCCGGCCTGCTCGACGATGATGAGGCGCGCAAGGCCATCCTCGAACTGCGCGCCAAGGTCGACACCATCGCGCGCGAGCTCAACGCCCGCATCGACACCAAGTCCGACCGCAGCAGCGCGCTCGACATGGTGAACCAGCAGGAACAGACCCTGTCCGAGATCGCCAAATTGCGCGGCCAGCTGGAAGTGCTGACCAACGAACTGGCCAATGCCCAGAAGCGCCAGAAAGATTTTTACACCGACCTCGACGAGCGCCTGCGCAAGCTCGAACCGCGCCAGGTGACCATCGACGGCCGCGAAGCGGCGGTCGATCCGAACGAGCAGCGCACCTACGACGCGGCCATGGTCATGTTCAAGGGCGGCGACTACAAGAGCGCGGCGTCGGCGCTCGGCGAGTTCGTGCGCCGCTTTCCGGCCTCGGGCTATGCCGCCAACGCGCAGTACTGGCTGGGTAACGCCTACTACGCGCTGCGCGACTACAAGAACGCCATCTCGGCCCAGGAAACGGTGGTGAGCCAGTACCGCGACAGCGCCAAGGCGGCGGACGCGATGCTCAACATCGCCAGCAGCTATACCGAACTGAAGGACACCAAGAACGCCAAAAAGGCGCTCAAGGACCTGGTCGCCAAATATCCGGACTCGAGCGCGGCGCAAGCGGCCAAGGACCGGCTGGCGGTGCTGAAGTAAGGTGATCGTCACACCACGGTAAAAAATGTGTGCTGGGGCATTTGACAGAAGCGTGGATGCCCCCTATAATCTTGCTTCTTCGGGTCGTTAGCTCAGCTGGTAGAGCAGCGGACTTTTAATCCGTTGGTCGCAGGTTCGAATCCCGCACGGCCTACCACGAATACAGCAGTACAGAACTGGGTTAGCAAGCTTCGGCTTACTAACCCTTTTTTGCATTCGCAAGTATCATGTGTCGTGATGAGTCATGGTCGCGGCGCATCGTTTCAAGCCCGGTCGCATCAGCGCTGTTGCCTCACGGCGTTCAGGAAGTAGCCTTCCCAATACAGCACCAGTTGCTCGCGGTCGCGCACGTAGATGAAATCGATGCCCACCGGTTCCCGGCACGTGACCGTGATCTCGCGGACCTTGTCCGGCAACGGCAGCTTCTTCGGCTCAAGGTTATAGTGCTTCACGAAGTAAGAATAGAAACGCCGCTGCGCCACCTTGAAAGACGGGTTCACGCAATCGGCCGTCCCGAAGCGGATGCTGTTCGGCGCGATCACCAGCCTCGTGCCGACGAGCTTGCTTGCGTCTTCGCTGGACAGCGACGTGCTCTCCTGCTTATCGAGCACCGCCGAGATTTTCCATACCCCGTAAAGGTTGCGATCCGGCCGGGCCGCATGCGTAGCCTGCGAAATCAAGATTGTGAAACAGAGCAATAGCAGCTTCATCCTGCCTCCTTGGCGATTCTGATTTTGGCGGAACGGAGCACTTTCCTCCCGGTGCCGCTCGATCAGTCCGCGAGCGACGAGCGTCGGCCATTGACTGTCGTCCGGCTAAAGCGGCGCGCTGTTCAACAACAGGTTTCAGACCCGACAACAAAACGCGACGTCGTCACCGACCAGATACCTCCGGCCGGCGAATGAGCAACCAGCACATGAAACGATCCCACTCACTGTGGCACGGCGACCTCGCCCCGGCCCACCAGATACGCGTAATACCAACCCGGAATCGCCCCCATCAACCAGGGAATCGGTGTGTTCAGAAGGTCCTTGATCGACTCGGGCATGAATTCATCGAACAGGATGACGACCCCGATGACCGCGAAATTGATCAGCACCACGACCCCGACCGACTTTATCCGGCTCCACCAGCTCTTGCGGCCCTTGAAAAGGGCATACAGCATGCCGAAGCACATCAATATCAGCAGGCATGCGCCGTAGATTAAACCGTTCATTCCATTCCCCACGTTGTGTTCTCCCGACGCGGCACGCACTGCGGCGCAGGGAGATAAAGTGCCAGCCAATTTGCTGCTTGTATATGTCATCGATTTCCGGCGCTCACGCCACGCGCGACAGGCTGGAACAGCGATGACCTCATTGTTGATTATCAAGCAAATAGCCGCCCCTTAACGCCCCGCAAGCCCATCGACCGCAAAGACGCTCCTGGCACGACGGCGCGTACCCGATAACGATACCAAACCGGCAATTCGCCAGCCCGCCAGCCCTGTTGCAGCAATCCCACCCCGCTCTTCCTTGCTTAACCTGAATCAACAGGGCGCGTGTCGGACAATCTTACACTGGACTACGAAGTTAACCATTGGAAACATTCCCGCCTAGCACGCGGGCCTTCCGCCCCGGCATCGCTTGGCGGCCACCGCGCAGGACCTGGACATGACTCCGACACCGAACCATCCCCTGCGCGCCGTCGCGCTCGCCGCCGCGCTGGCCAGCTTGGCCCAGCCCGCCGTGGCCGGCCCCGACCACCAGCAAGACCTGAACGCCCTGCCCATCGAACAATTGCTCAATCTGGAAATCATCACCGCCTCCAAGTTCGCCCAGAAGATCAGCGAAGCGCCCTCCTCGGTGTCGGTGATCACCGCCGACGACATCCGCCGTTTCGGCTACCGCACCCTGGCCGACATCCTGCGCAGCGTGCGCGGGGTATACGTGACGGACGACCGCAACTACAGCTACGTCGGCACGCGCGGCTCCGGGCGCCCGGGCGACTTCAACACCCGCCTGCTGATCCTGGTCGACGGCCGCCGCCTCAACGACATGGTGTACGACCAGGGCGCGCTCGGCACCGAATTCCCGATCGATGTCAGCCTGGTCGAACGGGTCGAATTCGTCCCCGGGCCGGGCTCGGCCATGTACGGCAGCAGCGCGTTTTTCGGCGTCGTCAACGTGCTCACCAAGACTGGCGCGGCGCACCAGGGCACCACCTTGGCCGCCGGCGCCGCCAGCGTCGGCACGCGCAAGGCGCGCATCGCGACCGGCTTCGGCTACGCCAACGGGCCCGACCTGCTGCTGGGCGCAGCCTGGCTCGCGCGCAAGGGAGGCGAGCCGTATTTCCCCGAATACGACGATGCCTTTCATAACTTCGGCGTGGCGCGCCATCTCGACCACGACCGCTACCAGCGCGTCTTTGCCAAGCTGAGCTGGGGCGGCTTCTCGGCCAGCGCCTATGCCGGACGGCGCACCAAGGGCATCCCGACCGCGTCTTACGGCCAACAGTTCAACGATCCGCGCAGCCAGACCAGCGACGCCTACGCGTCCGCCAGCGCCGCCTGGCAGGCGTCACTGAGCCCGACCCTGGAACTGCACGCCGGCCTGAGCCTGCGCAGCTACCGCTACCAGGGCACCTACATCTACGTACCCGACAGCGCAACGGTCAATATCGACACCGCCGAGAGCCGCACCATGTCCACCGAATTGCGCCTGCTGAGCACGGCGTTTCGCGATCACAAGATCATTGCCGGGGCCGAATATGCGAGCGACGCCAAACGCATGATGCGCAATGACGACCTGGCCCCCTACGCCTCCTACCTGGCCAGCGACCACCCCAAGCGACGCGCCGGCGTCTACCTGCAGGACCAGTTCCGCCTGGGCGAGCGCCTCATCCTCAACGCCGGCCTGCGCCACGACCGCGACGACGAGGGCGGCAATGCCAGCAACCCGCGCGTGGCGCTGATCTATAAAGCGGCCGCGCACAGCACCCTCAAGGCCCTGTACGGCACCGCCTACCGCTCGCCCAACGCCTACGAGCGCTACTACGCGACCAGCACAGGCTACAAACGCAATCCGCAACTCAAGCCCGAGCGCATCCGGACCTACGAACTGATCGGCGAGTATTTTCCATCCGAAAACTTCAGGGCCAGCGCCTCGCTGTTCCAGTACCGCTTGATCGACCTGATCGCCCTCACCACCGACCCGCTCGACAGCCGGCTGATGCATTCGAACATCGATTCGGCGCGCTCCAAAGGCGCCGAGTTCGAAGCCGAATGGCTGCGCGATGACGGCAGTGCGCTCAAGACCAGCGTCAGCCTGCAATACGCGCGTAACGGCGTCAGCGGCGAATGGCTGAGCAACTCGCCGCGCCAGTTGTTCAAGCTGAACTACGCCAAACCATTCTGGCGCGATACCCTGCGCGCCGCGCTCGAATGCCAGTTCACCAGCCGCCGCCGCACCACGGCCGGCGGCCAGGTGGGCGGCTTCGGCCTGCTCAACCTGACCGTGCTCAGCCACGCACTGGGAAAACACGTCGAACTGTCCGCCAGCGTCTACAACCTGCTCGGCAAACACTACGCCGATTCCGCCAGCGAAGAGCATTACGACAGCGGCACGCCGGCCCGCTACCTGAACGCCATCGGCCAGGATGGGCGCAACTGGCGCATCCAGGCCAGCTACACCTTCCAATGATGATGCGCCATCGCTCCCCTTCCGTGCCTGCCGCCTGGCGCGCCGGCGCCACCCGCCGGCGGCGCTTCTGCGCCCTCGCGCTGGCCCTGCTGCTGCCCGCCCCGGCCCAGGCGCAAGCCCAGGCCGCCGCCGAATTCGCGGCAAAAGCGGCCTTCATCTACAACATCGCCCTGTTCAGCACGTTTCCGAATCCGGACGCTCCCCTGGTCAGGCTGTGCGTGCTCGGGCGCGACCCCTTCGGCAAGCTGCTCGCCAGCCTGGAGGGCAAACCCCTGGGCGAAGCGACCATGACGATCGCTTATCCGCCGTCGGGCGGCGACGCGCTCAGGCAGTGCCAGATCGTCTTCGTCAGCGCCTCCGAGAGCGACAGCGTGGCCCGGCTGGCGCAGGCGGCGCCCCGGGAAGGCGTGCTGACCGTGTCCGATGCGAAGGGCGCGGCGCGCCTGGGGATCATGCTCGAACTGGCCGTCGAGGACAAGCGCATCGCCTTCGAATTTAACGCCGAGGCGGCGCGCGCCGCCAGCATCACGCTCAGCTCCAAAGTGATGCGCCTCGCGCGCGCGGTACACTGAACCCACGAAACGGACCCATCATGAAACGCCCTTGGCAGCGCAAACGCAGGCATCAAACCCTGAGCACCAAGCTCAAATGGGCCAACCTGGTCACCAGCGGAACCGTGATCCTGCTCTCGACCCTGTTCCTGCTCGGAATCCAGAGTTACTTCTTCACCTCGGCCCTGGTGCGCCAGACCCAGGCGCAAGCGGCCATGGGCAGCGAAAACATGTCGGCCGCCATGCTCTTCGGCGACCGCCTCGCCGCCAGGGAAATCCTGGCGGCCCTGCGCGTGGTACACGATGTGCAGTCGGCCGTGGTGTACGACAATACCAACAGCCGCTTCGCCAGCTACCTGCGCGACCCCGGCGCGGGACAGGCAACGCCGCTCGCGCCGCCGCCGGCGAGCGCCGCCGGCTACACGCTCTCTTACCGCCACGTCACCGTGGTCGCGCCCTTGAGCGTCAAGCGCCAGCGGGTCGGCACGCTCATCGTGCAAAGCTCGCTCGCCAGCGTCTACCACCAGCTGGCGCTGTACCTGGCGCTCACCATTCCGGTCATGCTCGCCGTGCTCGCCATCGCCCACCTGGTGCTCTCGCGCCTGCAGCGCTTCATTACCGATCCCCTGCGCGCGCTGGCGGACACCAGCGCCCGGATTTCGCGCCTGGGCGACTATGCGATCCGCGCCGAAGTCAGTTCGCTGGCCGATATCGGCACGCTGTCGACCACCTTCAACACCATGCTCGAGCGCATCCAGAAGCGCGAAAGCGAACTGGAGGCCGAAATCAGCGAGCGCAAGCGGGTCGAGGTCAAGCTCGACCGCCTGGCCCACTTCGACAACGTGACCGGGCTGCACAACCGCCACTTCTTCAACGAGCGGCTCGAAGCGCTCATCGCGCGCGCCGGGCAGCGCCAGGAACGCGCGGTGGTGATGTTCATCGACCTCGACAACTTCAAGGCCGTCAACGACACGCTCGGGCACGATATCGGCGACGAGCTGCTGCGCCTGGTCTCGCGCAGCCTGACCGACACCTTGCGCCCCGGCGACGCCATCGCCCGCATCGGCGGCGACGAGTTCGCCATCATCCTCGACAACGTGCATCACATCGACGATGCCGCCGTGGCGGCCGAAAAATGCCTGCTCAAGATTGCCCAGCCGATCGCCATCTCGGGCCACGAGATCCACATCAGCGCCAGCATCGGCATCAGCGTCTATCCCGACCACGCGTCGAGCATGCACGAGTTGCTCAAGTACGCCGACAGCGCCATGTACTACGCCAAAAACAGCGGCAAGAACGCCTACCGCCTGTTCACCCACAGCATGCAGGAAGACGCGCGCAAGCGCTTCACGCTCGACAACAACCTGCGGCGCGCGCTCGAACGCAAGGAATTCGTCTTGCACTACCAGCCGCAGATCGACCTGCGCAGCGGCGCCGTGTGCGGCGCCGAAGCGCTGATCCGCTGGATTCATCCGGACCTCGGCCTGATCAGCCCGGCCGAGTTCATTCCCGTGGCCGAAGAATCCGGCATGATCGTGGCGATCGGCGAATGGGTGCTGCGCGAAGCCTGCCGCGAACTGCGCGTCTGGCATGACGAGGGCCACGCGATCCGCATGTCGATCAACCTGTCCGGGCGCCAGCTGGGCGAGGACGGCCTGGTCGCCTCGGTGCTGGCCAGCGTCGACGACAGCGGCATCGACGCCCGCTGGCTGGAACTGGAACTGACCGAAAGCATGCTGATGGACGCCTCGGCGGGCATGATCGACAAGCTGCACACGCTCAAGCGCGCCGGCATCGCGCTGGCGATCGACGATTTCGGCACCGGCTACTCGTCGATGAGCTACCTCAAGACCTTCCCGGTCAGCGCCCTGAAGATCGACCGCAGCTTCGTGCGGGACCTGCCGCACAGCACCGAAGACGCGGCCATCACCCGCGCCATCATCGCCCTTGCCAGGAGCCTGAAGATGGAAACCGTGGCCGAAGGGATCGAAACCCAGGAGCAAGGGGCGTTTTTACGCGCCAACGGCTGCGACAAGGCGCAGGGCTATTACTACGGCAAGCCGCTGGCGGCGGCCCAGATCAGGGAATTGCTCCGGCGCGGCAAGCACGAGGAGCTCGACCGCGCCCTGCCATGCAGCGCGTGAGGTGGCGCAGGCAAGAGAAGGCATACGAAATTGGCATGCGTGACGAGAAAATGCCTATATTTATATGCATAACTTTGCTGATAGCATCGTTTTCTTTTCATTTCGCCAACACAAGCGCGTCCACCACCTAGCCCGATTGACAACCCTCCCCGGAGTTCCACCCAGATGAGCAATTTTCCTGTTTCAGACGCGCCCTCGCGCCTGCTTCCCGCACGCCGCCTGACCACCCTGGCCGCCGTGCTGGCCATGCCCCTGTACCTGCTGGCCAATCCGGCCAGCGCCGCCAATTGCAACGCCGCCGTGGTCAACGGCGGCATGTACAGCATCGTCAACGCCGCCTCCGGCAAAGCGCTCGACGTGGTGGCCGGCTCGACCCAGGGCGCGGCCGAAGTCCAGCAGTGGGGCTACGCCGCCAGCGCCAACCAGCAGTTCACCCTGCGCGACGCCGGCAACGGTTACTGGACCATGCAGGCCAGGCACAGCGGCCTGCTGCTCGACGTGCTGAACCTGGCGGCCAAGGACGGCGCGAACATCATCCAGTGGAACGCCACCGGCGCCCAGAACCAGCAATGGCTGCTCAAAAAATCGAGCGGCGGCGGCTACAACGTCGTCGCCCGCCACGCCAGCAAGTCGCTCACCGTGGCCGACAACAACAGCGGCGCGCGCGCCTACCAGGCCAGCGACACCGGCGGCGGCCTGCAACGCTGGTACTTCAACCCCACCAACGGTTCCTGCGGCGGCCCGGCTGCCGACGGCTTCGCGGCCCAGGCGGGCGCCGACGGCTTGAGCGGCACCACCGGCGGCGGCAACACCGCGCCGTTCAGCGTGAGCTCCTGCGGCGCGTTGACGAGCGCCCTGCAAGCGAGCGCCGCCGCCGTGATCCAGATTCCCGCCGGCACGACCATCGATTGCCGCACCGCCGTGCGTTCCGAAAGCACCTGCGCGGTGGCCTGCCCGACCTACCAGGACCCCGGCAAGAGCACCTACCGCCTTCCGGTCGGCGCGCAGACCTGCAAGGAACTCGGCTCGACCAGCGAAACGCGCTTCATGCGTGCGCGCGATGAAATCACTATCCGGGTCGGCTCCAACAAGACCCTGGTCGGCCTGAACAAGGACGCGCGCATCGTCGGCGCCACGCTCAACGTCTCGGGCGCAAAGAACGTCATCATCCGCAACCTGGCCATCGAAAACATCAATCCGGGCCTGGTCGAAGCCGGCGACGGCATCACCATCAGCAAGTCGAGCCACGTGTGGGTCGACCATGTGCGCTTTAACCTGATCAGCGACGGCCACATCGACATCCAGGACAGCAAGAACGTGACCCTGAGCTGGAACCGGTTCGACGGCGTCAACCCGGCCGTCTGCGGCAACCAGCACCACTACACCAACGCCTTGAGCAACTCGCAGGTGAGCATGCACCACAACTTCTGGAACAAGACCTCGGGCCGCAATCCGAAGCTCGACGGGGCCGCCTCGCGCACCCACCTGTTCAACAACTACTGGCTGGACGTGCCCTACTTCGCCATCGGCGCCGGCGGCGCAGCCCAGGTAAAAGTCGAAGGCAATTTCTTCGCCAACAGCGCCAAGCCGCACTGGAACAATAACGACGCCTTCATCGACGCCAACATCGCCTCCAACCGCTACACCGGCAAGTCGGAAACCGATCCCGACAAGGATACCGGCGCCAAGGTATTCGGCGACACCCCCCTGTTCCCGTACCAGCTCGACAACGTGGACAATCTGCCGGCCGCCCTCACCAGCGGCGCCGGCGCGCGTTGACCTTCAGCGCGCGCGCGTGATACCGTTGCCGCCGTTGCCGGCAACGGCGTCCAGGCCAAACCCCATGCCGCCACCATCGCCCTCGATTCCCGTCGCCTTGATTCCCGCACACAAGCACGATCTGGACGCTGTGCAAGCGGCCATTGCAGCCGGGTGGCCCGCCGTGCTCCCGCTGCTGCCCGCTTTGCTGGAATGGGTGCAGGATATGAACTGGCCGGTGGCGACGCCACTCGCGCCGTTTTTGGCCAGCATCGGTGCGCCGCTCGCGCCCGCCGTCAGGCAGGTGCTCGATGGCGATGACGCCATCTGGAAAACCAACCTCATCTTGCAACTGGTGATGCGCTCGCCGGCCCTGCGCGATGCGCTGGCCGACGACCTGCGCCGGCTCGCCGCGCACCCGAGCGCGTCGGACCGCGCCGAAGAGGTCGACCAGGCCGCGCTGGAAGCGCTAGGCTAGCGCCGGCACGAGCACTGGTGCGTCGCGCGGCGCAGCATCAGGAACACCCGCACAACATAGTAGCGCTCGTCCGGCGTCCACGGGCACGCTTGCAGGGCGCGCAATCCGTGCCGTTGACGACCACGCTGGCGATCCCGTGTTCCTCGAACAAAACCTGCACATACCTGCTATCGACCGGGATGGACATGGCGCCGCTTTCACTCGCTCGATAAAGAAGCGCCATGATAGCCTACGTTAAGATAAAAGCAACAGCCGGGCCGGCGCGCTGTCGTCGGCACGGCCCGTGAGCATGCGGGCATCCCAGATTGGGCGTGACAGAAGGCGGCGCGACCTGCATACTTCTTTCCGAAACTGGCCGCGCCGCCCCCACTTCCCCACCATAAAGCACACACGCAACAATGACGACAAACTGGTCACTTTTCCACAAACACATCGGCGCCAAACCGCGCCAGTTCTTCGAAGTCCGCCTGCTTGGCAAGGCCGTCTGGCACGCCACCGGCATGGCCGAAACCTGGGGCACCGACGCCCTCGACGAACTGGCCAGCCCGGCCGCCGCGCAAGAGCGCTACGACGCCTTGTGCGCCGAGGCCGTGGCGACCGGCTTCACCCCCACGCGCCAGCGTGAGATCGACCTGAACCGGCTGGACGCCGCCCTGCTGGCCGCCGAGATCCGCGATGGCGCCCGCAAGGCCTTCAAGGCCATGCGCGCGGCCCATCCAGACCAGGCCATGAACGGCTTCGCCTTGATGAGCGACGAAAGCGCCATGACCATCGTCCCGGTAGCGAACAGTGAACAAGCGCTGGCCGACGACGGCGGCGGCGACGACATGCGCTGGGCGCCGCAGGAATGGTCGTTTTTCGAAGAAGGCGCCTACCTCGACATTGCCTACCGCATGATCCTGCCCTACCACCGCGACATTCCGAACGAGGTCGACATCGACGCCCTGCGCAGCTGGGTCTTCGGGGCCTGCGCCGACGCGCTGCGCCAACTGGCCGACGAAGGCCTGTTCGGCAGCGGCGCCGAGCGCGACGCGGTGGCGGTCGTGTTCTGTGTGGCCGATGGCGATTGCACCGACGACGTCATCGAACCCCTCAACAGCCCCGCCTCCGCCAGCCGCTTCGCTGCCTACCGCGCAAGCTGGAAGTAAGCGCCCCCAGCATTTTTTCGCTTTGATTCGCCTCCCTTTTTTTGAACCTTGGTCAGACCTTAATGGCGTTAAGTCAAGCGGCTTTCTGGCCACAAAGCTAAAAACCGTCTTTCCCGCCTGCGCGGGAAAGACGGAGCTTAAGTTAACGCCATGAGGGTCAGACCCCGGTTGGGAAACGAAAGCGCTGGTCACGGTTCGGATCAGGCGACGATGCGCGCCAGCAGCGCGCGCCACAGCAATTGCGGCGCGATCCCCGTGTAGCCGGATTCCTGGGCGTCGTTGCATTCGATGACGATCCAGCGCCCGTCGGCCGTTTTGGCCACGTCGACCACCAGGAACGGCACCGCCACCAGCGCGGCGGCCTGCGCGGCCAGGGCCCGTCCGGCGTGCTCGTCGGCGCAGGCGTACGGCGCCACCTGGTTCCAGTAACGGCCCCATCCCACGCAGTGCCCGTGCCACCAGAACGAGCGGTATTCGACCGATGGCCGGACCTTGCCGGCCACCTGCCCGCGCACCGGTTCGAGCGCCACGAATTCGCGGATCACCGGCTTTTGCCAGTGCAGGATCGGATCGTCCCGGTAGCGCTGCGCGGCGAGCTCGTAATGCGCGCGGCTGCAGATCACCGACAGCTCGGGATCATGCTTGCTGGTCTGGCGCGAGCCCTTCATGAACACCGGCCACGCGAATGCGGCCTCGATCGTGGCGGCCGATGGCAGGCTGTCGAACACCTCGGTGCGCGGCGTGAGCGCGCCGAGCAGCGGGTACCACGCTTCGAGCTCGCTGGCGCGCACATGCTCCTGGGGTGAATTGACCAGCCGTAGCCCCATGCCCAGCTTGTCCTCGAACTCGGCCGCGTAATCGGCAATCGGGCCAATGCGCAGCACGCACGTTTCTTCCCCCTCGATCCGGTACGGATGGGTGCAGGCAAAATGCAGGCCAGGGTCGAAGTCGTAGGCGGCCACGCCGACCGGCTCGCTGACGACAATCAGCTTGTTTTCAAGGCGCGCGATCTGCAACTAATGCCCCAGCACGCGCCCGCTCAGGCTGGCGCTGCGCTCGCCCGGGCTGGCGGCGCCGTCATCGAAGCGGCATGAGCGGATGAAGTCGAGCGCCTCGGCCACCAGCGCCGGCGCCTGCCCGTTCGCTTCGGCGGCCACGCGCGTGGGCACGCCGCCCTCGCCCACCATGAAGCGCACCAGCACGCCGCCGGCGCCGCCGGTCGCCGTAGCGGACCCAGTCGCCCCTGGGACAAAGCGCGCAAAGCGCGCCGATTCGCGGCAACTGCCGGCGCGCAGCAGCGGCGCCACGCCGGCCTCGCCGTCGAGCTTCCAGGCGAACTGCATCGGATATGGCCCGGCGCGCTCGGCCGCATCGAGCCCGGCCTTGAAACGGCAGGCGCCAATGGCGCGCAGGGCCGCCTCGTCGAGCATGCTCCAGCCGCTGCCGCGCAGCAGGCGCACCTGTTCCACCGCGCCGTCGGGCCCGATCGCGAACGACACCGTGGTGCTGCCCTGCAGGTCGTACAGCAACGCTTCGCGCGGCCACGCCGGCAGCGGGCAGCTGCCGGCATCGGCCAGCAAGTGACGCGGAAAAGCCGGCGTCGCGGACGCCGGCGCCGCATGCTTGTCCGGCACCTGCGCCACCGAAGCGGCGGCGGCGGCGATGCATACGCCAATGATCAATTTTCTGTTCAAAAAATCCACCCGGTAATCTGTGACGGGACCCGCGCCGGCGCAGTATACTCGCAGCGTCGCGCGACCGGCACGCCTTGCAGAAATGCAAGGCCCAAGCTGGCAATATGAGCAAAAAAGTGGTCCATTCCCAACAAATGGGCTGTAATTCTCACATTTTTGCCATCGTTACATCGTTTCTTGGTTACAATAAATACATCCTACAGTAAATTTAACACGGTATAAGCATGGCGGTCATCACATCAGTCGCATCCGGGCAGCGCAAAGAGGCACTCGCTTGCTAGACGGCCGCCTGTCCCTGACCACGCCCGAAGGCGTGAGCCTGCAACTGACGCCCGCCGGTCCGTTCCTGCGCTCGGCCGCCTGGCTGATCGACGTGCTGGTCTGGCTGCTGTTCTGCGGACTGGCCCAGTTGATCATGCCCAGCGGCAAACTCGGCAGCGGCCTGTTCCTGGTCATCCTGTTCGTCTCCTACTGGGGTTACCCGATCATCAGCGAAGTGTATTTCAATGGCCGCACGCTGGGCAAGCGCGCGCTCGGCCTGGAAGTGGTGCGCAGCGACGGCTTGCCGGTCGGCTGGCGCGAATCGACCCTGCGCAACCTGCTGCTGGTGGCCGATTTCCTGCCGTTCCTGTACGCCAGCGGCCTGGTGTGCATGCTGTTCGATGTGCGCTTTCGCCGCCTGGGCGACATCGTGGCCGGCACCCAGGTCATCTATTTCGAAAAACCCATGCCGCGCCCGACCCCGCCCTCGACCGACCCGCTGCCGCTGCCTTTCCCGCTCAGCCCGGACCAGCAGCGCACCCTGATCGACCTGTTCGAACGCGAAAACCGGCTGCCGCTCGACCGCATGGCCGAGCTGGGCACCATCGCCGAAGCGCTGACCGGCGCCCAGGGCGCCGATTCGGTCGAACGCATGCGCGGCTACGTGGCAGGCTTTAACAAATGAAACAGCAACAGTTCGAAGCCGACAACGCCGCCCTCTGGACCGAGATCAGCGCCCTGCTCGAGGGCGCCGGCCACGACCAGCGCGCCTTGCCGGCCCTGTATCGCCGCCTGTGCCAGTGCCTGGCGCTGTCGAGCCAGCGCGGCTACTCGCCGGCCCTCACCGATTATCTGCAAAAACTGGTCGGCGCCTGCCACCGGCGCCTGTACGGCACCGCGATCGAGCGCCCGAATACGCTGGTGCGCTGGATGCTGGTCGATTTTCCGTGCCGCGTGCGCGCCGAATGGCGCTTGCTGCTGCTGACCTGCCTGGCGTTTTTCGGGGTCGCGCTCGGGGTCGGCCTGCTGATCTGGTTCAAGCCGCAGTGGGCCTACAGCTTCGCCTCGGCAAGCGACCTCGACGGATATCGCGCCATGTACCAGCCGGGCAAGGCCAGCGTCGGGCGCGGCGGCAGCGAAGGCGACGTGATGATGTTCGGCCACTATATCTGGAACAACGTCTCGATCGGCTTTCGCACCTTCGCCGGCGGCATCTTCGGCGGCATTCCGGCCCTCGTCAGCGTCGCGTTCAACGGCATGCACCTGGGCGTGATCGCCGCCTGGCTGAGCCGCGACCCGGCCACCGCGCACCAGTTCTGGTCGTTCGTGATCACCCACGCCAGTGTCGAAGTCACCGGCCTGCTGTTATGCGGCATGTCCGGCATCCGCCTCGGGCTGGCGCTGATCCATCCGGGCCGGCGCACGCGCGCCCACGCCCTGCACGAAACCAGCCAGTACATGTTCCCGGTCATCGTCGGCGGCAGCCTGATGACCTTCCTGGCCGCCTTCATCGAAGCCTTCTGGTCGGCCTCGGCTGTGATACCCATCCATGTCAAATACGCCGTCGGCGGCACCTGCTGGGTGCTGGTGATCGGATTTTTCCTGTTCGCCGGCCGCGGCAAGCAATAAGAGGCCGCCATGCAAATCGATAAACTGCAGATCGAACTGCGTCCGCGCACCAATGCGCAGGCGCTCGACCTGGGCTTTTCCCTGCTGCATTCGCACGCCAGCGCCGCCTACATGGCTTTCCTGGTCCTGTGGCTGCCGCTGCTGGCGCTGTGCGCCGCGCTGACCGTCTGGAAGCCCGAACTGGGCTGGGCCTGGGTCTTGCTGGCGTGGTGGTTCAAGCCGCTGCTCGAACGCGCGCCCCTGTACGTGCTCTCGCGCCAGGTGTTCGGCACCACCGTCACCTGGCAGGAAGCGGTGCGCGCCTGGCCGCGCCAGATCGGCGGCGGCGCCTTCCGCCTGCTGACCTGGGGCCGTCCGTTCAGCGCCGGGCGCGGCCTGTCGCATCCGGTCTGGATGCTCGAAGGCGCGCGCGGGCGCGTCGCCAACCTGCGCCGCAGCACGCTCGGCAACAACGGCACCGCCTCCGCAGCCGCCTGGTTCGGCATCGTCTGCTCCCACCTCGAAGTGGTGCTGCAACTCGGCGTGCTCGGCTTCATCGGCATTTTCATCAGCGATGGCAAGACCACCAATCCCTTCGTCATGTACGTCACCGCCGACGGCGCCGCCCCCCAGACGATGGAGGTGGCGTTGATGACCCTGGGCGCCTTCGGCGTGGCCACCGCCATCATGGCGCCGGTCTATACCGCGTGCTGCTTCACCCTCTACCTGAACCGGCGCGCCAGCATGGAAGCGTGGGATATCGAAATCAAGCTGCGCCAGATGAAGCGTCCGGCCGCGCGCACGCGCGCCGCGCCGCTGCTGTCGGCGCTGCTGGCCTTGGCCGGCGCCGGCGTGCTGCTGTCGGCCGCCAGCCTGCCGCTGCCGGCCCTCGCCGCCGCTGTCAGCGCGCCGGCCGCCGCCGCGGCCAAGTGCAAGCCGCCCGAGGACGGCCCGCGCCAGCCCGAACGCGGCCCGCTGCTCGCGCCCGAACAAGCCGGCGTGCGCAAGCAGATCGACCAGTTGTACGCCACTGACGAGCTGCGCGGCTATGATTGCATCGAAACCTGGCACATGAAGGAAAAGAGCAAGCCGGACGAGGAAAAGAAGAAGGACAAGGAGCGCGACTTCGATTTGCCTTCGGCCAATATGAACTTCGCCGCCGACATCTTCAAAGTGCTCGTCATCGCCTTCGCCATCGGCCTGGTGGGCTGGCTGCTGTACCGCTACCGTCACCACCTGCCCACCTTCGAGCGTGGCGCCAAGGTGCGCATGGCAACCGAAATCGGCGGCCTCAATATCCGCGCCGAATCGCTGCCGCCGGACGTGACGAGCGAGGTACGCGCCTTCTGGGCCAGGGGCGAGCAGCGCGCCGCGCTGGCCTTGCTGTACCGCGCCACCCTGTCGCGCCTGGTGACCGACGATGCGCTGGCCCTGCGCCAGGGCAATACCGAAGGCGACTGCCTGCGCCTGGCGCGCCAGGCCGGGGAGCGCGGCCAACTGACGCGCGGCCGGCTCGACGTGGCCGACAGCGCCACCACGCTCTGGCTTAACGGCGCCTACGCCGCGCGCTGGCCGGACGACGACGCCCTGCTGGCCTGCTGCGCCGCCTGGGACACCCAATTCGGCGCAAAGCGCGAGGTGACGCCATGAACGACAGCACAAAAGGCATCCTGATCGCGTTCGCCCTGCTGATCCTCGGCGCCCTCGGTTACTGGTGGTGGCACGACCAGATGGAACTGCGCTGGACCTCGGTGCAGCGCGAGTCGAGCCTGGCCTCGGCCGATCCGATGCTGGCCGCCACCCGCCTGTTGCGCCAGAACGGCCGCAGCGTCAATGGCGCCGGCTCGCTGGGCGAACTGGTGGTGCCACAGACCGGGGCCGGCACCATGATCGTCAGCGGCGCTTCCGGCACCGCCACGCCCGACCAGGCGCGCGAACTGCTCGAGTGGGTTCGGCGCGGCAATACGCTGATCGCCGAACCGCGCTGGATCTCGCCGGCCGAAAAAGCGCTGGTCGTGGAGACCGGCGCCAGCGACGATGCGCAAGTGGAAGAAGATCCGGAAGAAGAGCCGGAAGAAGAAGCGGAAGCGGAAGAAGATGCGTCGCCAGCGGCCGCCGGCGAAGACGCCAGCACTACCGATGAAGCGCCGGCGGCGGCGGGCGAGAGCGCCGAAGAAAAAAGCGCCGACGATGAAGCCAGCGCCGACCCGGCCGACAACGACAAGGACCCGCTCACCGACCACCTCGGGGTGCGCGCGCGCACCGATGCGCTGGCCTGCAAGTGCCGCACCGAACCGGACGAGAAGGACAAGAAAAAGCCGGAGGCGATCGCCGCCGCCAAGCGGGCGCGCGAACAGGCGCTGAGCCGCCTGACCCTGCCCGGCAGGAGCTACGCGCTCGAACTCGACGCCGGCACCACCGAAATGGTCAGCCTGCAAGGCGCCGTCGCCCCGCTCTGGAGCGACGACGATGGCGGCGCGGTGCGCGTGTACGCCGAAGGCAAGGGCCGCATCGTGCTGGTCGCGGACGGCTACTTCACCAACAGCAAGCTGCCGCAGCGCGACCACGCCCAACTGCTGCTGGCACTGACCGAACTGACGCCGGGCAAGCACGTCACCATCGTCAAGCGCCTCAACGTGCTGCCGTGGTACAAGGCGCTGTGGCGCCACTACAAGTTGGTCTTGATCAGCCTGGCGGCCTGCCTGGCGTTGCTGCTGTGGAGCGCGCTGCGCCGTTTCGGCCCGCTCCTGCCGGCCCCCAAGGCCGAGCGCCGCTCGCTGCTCGAACATATCGACGCCTCCGGCGCCTGGCTGTGGAAAGCCGACGGCGGGCGCCAGGTGTTGCTTGAAGCGGCGCGCGACGACACGCTGGCGCTGATCCGGCGCCGCGTTCCGGCCCTGTTCCGCATGCCCGAGGGCGAACTGTGGGCCACCCTGGCGCGCACCTGCGCCCTGCCCGAAGCCGACGTCAGCGAGGCCCTGCAGCAGGACGCGGCCAGCCACGTCACCCGATTCACACGCCAGATCCGCACCCTACAAACACTGAGAAATCACTATGAACGATAGCACCGCCACCGCCATTCCGGCCGACCGCCTCGCCCAGGCGATCGGCATCGTCCAGCGCATGCGCGAAGAAATCCGCAGCGCCGTGATCGGCCAGCAGGCCGTCGTCGACCAGGTACTGGCCTGCTGCCTGGCCGGCGGCCACGTACTGATCGAAGGCGTGCCGGGTTTGGGCAAGACCTTGCTGGTCAAGGCGCTGGCCAAGACCTTCTCGGGCGAGTTTTCGCGCATCCAGTTCACGCCCGACCTGATGCCGGCCGACGTCATGGGCCACGCCGTCTATGACATGAAGAGCCAGTCCTTCAGCGTGCGCAAGGGTCCCGTGTTCTCGCACCTGCTGCTGGCCGACGAAATCAACCGCGCCCCGGCCAAGACCCAGTCCTCGCTGCTCGAAGTGATGCAGGAACGCCAGGTGACGATCGAAGGCGAATCGCACCAGCTTCCGCCGCCGTTCATGGTGCTGGCGACGCAAAATCCGCTGGAGAACGAAGGCACCTACCCGCTCCCGGAAGCGCAGCTCGACCGCTTCTTGATCAAGGTGCGGATCGACTATCCGAGCGTCGAGGAAGAAGAACAGATGCTGCGCATGGTCACGCGCGACCGCGTCGGCGACGGCCTCGATGTAAACCAGGTGGCCACCCTGGTCAAGCCCGAAACCATCGTCGTGCTGCAGCAACTGGTGGCCAAGATCCGTGTCGACGACGCCGTCTCCGCCTACGCCGTGCGGCTGGTGCGCGCCACGCGCGACTGGCCGGGCATCGCCATCGGCGCCGGCCCGCGCGGGTCCATCGCGCTGGTGCGCATGGCGCGCGCCATGGCCTTGACCTCCGGGCGCGACTACGTCACCCCGGACGACATCAAGTCGGCCGCCCTGCCGGTGCTGCGGCACCGCATCGCGGTGTCCCCGGAAAGCGAACTCGATGGCCTCTCCAGCGACGACCTGCTGCTTGGCCTGATCGAAGAAATCGCCGCTCCGCGTGGCTGACGCACTGACGCCGTCGCGCACCCTGCTGCTAGTCGCCGGCGGCTGGGCGCTGCTGGGCGCGGCCGCCAGCCACGTGCCGGCGCTGCTGCCGCTGTGGCAAGGCGCCGGGCTGGCCGCGCTGGTGGCCGCCTGCGCCGACGCCTGGCTCTCGCGCCGCACGCCGCAGTTGCGGGTCGAGCGCGAGCTGGCCGGCGTGTGGCCGGTGGGGACCTGGAACAAGGTCACGCTCAAACTGCACAACGACGGCGCGCGCGCGCTCGCGCTCGACCTGTACGACGACTATCCCACCAGTTGGGGCATGCAGGGCCTGCCGCACGCCAGCGCGATCGCGCCCGGCGCCTACGCCGCCGTCACCTACACCTTGTGCCCCGACCAGCGCGGCCCGGCCAGTTTCGGGGCGGCCCACCTGCGCGTGCGCTCGCCGCTGCGCCTGTGGCAGCGCATGCACCGCCTCGGCGAGTCGAGCAGCATCAAGGTATTCCCCGATTTTTCCAAGCTGCTCGGCCACACCCTGTCGGCGACCGACCGGCGCGCCCCGGCGGCCGGCGCGATCCGCAAGCGCCGGCGCGGCGAAGGCACCGATTTCCGCCAGCTGCGCGAATACCGCGATGGCGACAGCATGCGCTCGATCGACTGGAAAGCGACCGCGCGGCGCCAGAAACCGATCACCCGCGAATACCAGGAAGAGCGCGACCAGCAAGTCGTGTTCTTGCTCGACACCGGGCGCCGCATGCTCGCGCGCGACGACGTCACCACCCACTTCGACCACGCGCTCAACGCCGTGCTCACGCTCGGCTTCCTGGCCCAGAAACAGGGCGACGCGGTCGGCCTGATGACCTTCGGCGGCGAAGAGACGCGCTGGCTGGCGCCAAGCAAGGGCCGCAACGGGCTCGATCGCCTGCTGGCCGGGGTGTACGACGTGCAGCCGGCCGAAATGGCGCCCGACTACCTGCAAGCGGCCAGCAATTTGCTCAACCGCCTGAGCAAGCGCGCCTTTGTCGTCATCATCACCAACCTGCGCGACGAAGACGACACGGCGCTGCGCTCGGCCTGCGAGCTAATGTCGAGCAAGCACCTGGTGATCTGCGCCAGCCTGCGCGAAAAGGTCATGGACGGCACCCGCGCGAAGCAGGTCGACACCTTCGCCAGCGCCCTGCGCTACAGCGCCACGGTGCATTACCTGCAGCAGCGGCGCGACGCCATCCGCCGCCTCGGCATCCGCGCCGAGCGCCTGATCGACATCACCCCCGACCAGCTCAGCACCGCGCTGGTGAACCGCTACCTGGACATCAAGGAAAGCGGGCAGTTGTAACGGCAATCAGAAAGGGGCGGGGAGCCAAGGCGACAGGGTGAACATTGCGCGCGCCCTGTTCGAGCGCCTGACGGGAACCGTCCGTTACGCGAGATAGTTGGACAAAGTCGAGCTAAGTTCATTCGGATATGGCGCGCCGTATGACGATGACAACCCGTGGGGCAAACCCGATTGCTGATCACTTCATGCGCAATGCATGAAATTGTGGCGCTTCTGCGCCCAAATGAGAAAAAACCCGGTCCGGCACAGATTCCATCATATTTACTGCATTAGAATTAATGCAAGTTGACGAGTGGTATGTATGAGAATTTTACCGTTGGGATCAACCCATCTCTCCTAGAGTTGAGCAGTTGCAACCTCGTCCTGATGACGCAGGCGTAGGCTCTTCTCTTTCACGCTGTGTCTCGGCGTTCCTGCGCATTGCCAACAGCGATAGCGGGGTCATGTCGGAGCAAAACGCAGCGGCATGTGTTTCCCAGCGCCTGCATGGCGCCAACACCAGCAGTTATCGAGCGACAGGAACAGGCATGAACGACGCCCCAACCGGTTTGACAGCAGCGATCAGCGAACACCAGCACAATCGGCTTCTACGACTTTCGTTTCCAAACAATGATGGGCCGGCATCGGAATTGTTGGTAAACACCCTTGAGGCCATCGAAGGCCTTTCCCGTCCCTTCGAATTTACGGTCGAATTGCTGTCGCACGACCCCCACGTGCCGCTCAAGGACCTCCAGGGCAAGATGCTCTGCGTGCAGATGGTGCGCAAGGACGGCAGCATGCGTTACTTCACCGGGCGGGTTTTTGGTTTTCGCCTGAAATCCGTCGACGGCGGGATGTCGTTCTACGAAGCCAGGCTGGGTCCCTGGTACCAGTATCTGAGCTTACGCAAAGATAACTATCTGTTTCATTACACCACCATGTACCAGCAGACCGCCAGCATTTTCGGCGACTATGGCAGCCTGGCTGATTGGGACTGGCGCGTCCAGGGCGCCGCCGACACGCTGACGGACTGCTGCCAGTATGACGAGAGCGACCGCAACTTCCTCGAGCGGCGCTGGGTCGCTGCCGGCATTGTTTATTGGTTCGAGCATACGGAACGCGGACACAAACTGGTGCTGTCCGACGATACCACCAGCGTCGCGCCCATCGACGGCGATCCGGAAGTACCGTTCCAACGGCATGGCGGCGCCACCGAAGAAGACGGTCTCGGCGAGTGGTCACCGTCGCGCCGGGTGGCGCAGGGCAGCGTCGCACTGGCATCGTTCGACTTCAAAGCGCCCCACCCTGTCGTCACGGCGCTGCCCAGCGTCAACCAGCAGGGCGACGTTCCCAACATTGAATCGTATGAATACACGGGCGCTCTCGGTTTCAAGGAAGGCGGGCGCCCACTGGCCCAGCTTCGCATGGAAGAGATCGAAGCAGCGGCCAAGCAGTTCGATGGCATCGGCAATAACCGCTATCTCATGCCGGGACGTTGGTTTCGCCTGTCCGGACATTTCGACACGAGCGGCACGGGTGACGATGCCCAAGCGAGGGAATTTCTGCTTGTATCGGTCACCCATACGGCCTCGAATAACTATCATGTAAAAGAAACGCGCGAGTCGCATTACGAAAACAGCCTGACCGCGCTGAGAAAAATTGTGCCGTGGCGTGCAGGCCGCGACCACAACAGCGTGGAAACGAAGATTCATGGCATTCAAACAGCCACCGTGGTCGGTCCCGAAGGAGAGGAAATCCACACCGATGAATATGGGCGCGTCCGGGTGCAGTTCCATTGGGACCGGGCCGGCAGCAACGATGAAAAGAGTTCGGCCTGGCTGCGTGTCGCCACGCCGTGGGCTGGAGCGAACTTTGGCATGACCGCCATTCCACGCATCGGAACGGAAGTGCTGGTGCAGTTCTTGGACGGCAATCCCAACCGGCCCATCATCACCGGCATGGTGCCGAACGCCGATACGATGCCGCCGTGGACCTTGCCTGCGAACAAAACCCAGAGCGGCATCCTGACCCGCTCGACACCGCAAGGTAGCTACGACAATGCCAACGCCTTGCGCTTCGAAGACAAGAAGGGCCAGGAGCAACTTTGGCTGCATGCGGAAAAGGACCAGCTGACCGAAGTCGAACATAACGAGGACAAATGGGTCGGCAACGACCGCCGCAAGACCGTCGATCGCGACGAGACCAGCCTGATCAAGCGAGACCGCAGCGAAACGGTTGAGCGCGATGAAACCATCACGGTCCATCGCGACCGTACCGAAACGGTGGATCATGACGAGACGATCACCATTCATAACAACCGCAGCGAACGGGTCGACCACGACGAAAAGATCAGCATCGGCGCGAACCGCAGCAGAACCGTCGGCAAGAACCAAAAGGACAGGATCGGCAAGAACTGGTCGATCAATGTCAGCAAAATGAAGACCGAAACCATCGGTATGGCCTACATGCAAAATGTCGGCATGGGCCGGCTGGAAAACGTCGGCATGGGATACAGCCTCAATGTCGGCATGATCATGTCGACCGTTGTCGGCGTAGACAAGATGACCAGTGTCGGCGCCGCCTATTCCAACTCGGCAGGGACAAGCTACACCGTGGAAGCCGGTGGCGACGGCGGAAGCACGCTGCACATGGATGCCGATTCGATCACGCTGTCGATCGGAAAGTCGTCACTCACCTTGAAAAAATCCGGCGAGATTACGCTCACGGGCGACAAGCTCACTGTCATCGGTGCCGACAATGTGTCGATCATCAGTCCGAATATCCACAACAATTAACTTCCGGGGGTGTTTCATGCTCAACAAGGCCAGCAGCGCGCCCGTGGAGGCGTTGTTTGAACCGGGCACCAGCGCGACAGCGACCCTGACATCGGTTGCCGGCAGCGGTTGCGAGATCGAAATCGCGGCGCGTACCTACCGCGCCAGCGTGTCGCCTCATCTGCTGCATCTCATTGTCGGCCAACAAGTGGCGGCACTGTTCGCCGGCGATGCCGGCTGGCTGGTCTACGCCGCCTGGCCCGCGCCCGGGCATTCCAGCGCGCCCCTGCGCTTCGATGAGGCCACCGGCACGCTGTGCATCGACGCGGCGCGCCTGACGCTGGCGGCGCTGGCGAGCATCGAACTGCGCTGCGGCGACGCGCTACTGCGCCTGAGCCTCGATGGCCGGGTGCATCTGGAAGGGATGGAGATTGTCTCGGCAGCGGTCGGGTCGAACCGGATCGAGGGAGCAAGCATTGACCTCAACTGATCTGGCGGAACGCCCCCTGCGCTTGCCGCCGTTGCCCGGCTTGCTCGACGATACGCTCGACCAGGCCATCCGCGCGCGCCAGCGCCGCGTGCTGGTCGTCGATCATCCGGGAATGCACCTGGGCGCCCTGAGCGTACCGGACATGGCCATCGACCGGGCAGTCATCGGCGCCTGCTTGTACGGCCGCGATGCCGCCTTGCTGCTCGATGCGCGCATCGCCGCCGCCACCGGGCGCGTGCGCGATGCCGCCGTCTTCCTGCGCATCGCGCTCGCTATCGAAGGGAGGGACGGGGCCTTGCCCGATCTGGCATTGAAGTACAGTGCGCTTCACCGCAGGTCGGTACACGACGCTTACTGGTTCTTCCCCCGCCCGCTCGGCACCTTCGACGACAGCGTCGACCACATTGAGCGCTTGTTCCAGGCCGGCGCGCAGCACGAAAGCGTGCAAACGCTCGCCCTCGAACTGGCCGGCCGACGCGAAGTGGCGCGCTTGCAGGCGCCGATCGAGGCACTGCTTGAGGTCGAGCCGCTGTCCGCCTGGGCGCACCTGGCACTGGCGCGCATGGGCGTGGCCGGCAAAGCAACCCGGCATTATGTCGCCAGCGTGCTTGGCTCGGGCCAACAGGCCAGCATCGGCAGCGCACTTGCCATCGCCGCTGCCGATCCACGCCTGGCCGATGACGGCCTGCTCGACACCATTTGCCGCGCGGGCATCGATGCCGGTGCGCCCGGAGCCATCGACGACCTTGCCTGGGCCATGCTGACCTGCCGCCATCCGCGCGCGCGCTGCGACTGCGCAGCGACCCTCATCGACCTGCCCGTAGCGCTACGAACGCGCGTGATTGCGCTGGCCGGCTACATGGATGGACTGATCGCCGCCTGTGCCGACATCGCCGCCAGCGAGAACGCAATTAGCCCGGAGCAAGCCGATGTCTTGTTGCTCGGCCTTGGCGAGGTGCCGCTCGAGGCGCGCGTCGAGCCGAACGATCGCCAGAGCAAGTCAGCGGCGCTGCGCAAGCTGGTGTTGCGCGTCTGCCGCGCCTGTCACATTGGCGTGAGCAATGACGCCGACCGTTGCGCCTGGCAAGCCGACGCCATCCTCGCCCATCCGCACATCGCCGCCGGCGTGCGGGTGCGCCATGGCGCCGTCTTGCGCGGCTTCGTGCCGCCCTTCGACGCCGCGATGGCCGAGCTCACACATGGGTTGCGTCAGTGGCTCTATATTGAACGTGCCGTCTGCGCCAACGTTCCCTTTTCCATGTCGGCAGTCGACGTGGCGCGGCGCCAGGAACTGGCGCTCATGATTGCCCAACTGGCAGACCAGGCCGATGCTGACTAACCAAACCCCGCTGCCCGCGACCGTCCAGCCACATCGCGACCAGCATGGCAAAGCCCACCTGCTGGTCATCGCGAAAGGCAGCTGGCGCCTCAGCAACGGGCGCCTGGCGCCGGCCGAGCAGCAGGTGGGCATCCATCGCCAGCCGCTGCGCCTGCGCCTGGGCGACCTGGAACTCGAACCAGCCCAGACAATGGCCCTCAGGACGCGCCTCGACGAGGACATTGTCTGGGTCAACCACGATGTATCGCCACCCAAGCCGGCGTTCGACGTCCTGGTCGCCGGCTATGTCACAGCGCCCCCCGGCCACCCCCATCTGTTCATCGACGCCGGGCTGCGCATCGGCGCGCGCAGCGCGAGCATGCGCGCATTCGCGCCGCGGATCTGGGAAAAGACCTGGCTTGGCTACAAGGCCAGGGCGCTGGCGCCGGCGGTGCGGCGGGTGCCGATCAGTTATGCGCTGGCCGATTGGGACGCCGGCTTCGCACTGGGAGCGCCAGGCCGCCAGGAAGACGCCGAGCCCGCCCGCCTGCCCTGGATCGAAGCACCCGACAGCCAATGCCAGCACGACCGGCATGCGCGCGTACCGGCCGGACTGGGCTACTGGCCGGAAGCTGCCGCGCACCGCCAATGCCATGTCGGCACCTTCGGCAAGGCGCGCGGGAGCGCGCACAGCGCCGACCTGCCCGGCGACTTCAACACGCGCTTCTACAACGAGGCCCATCCGAGCCTGCAATTGCCCGATGTGCCGGCGGCGGGCACGCCGATCCGGCTGGTGCATCTGGCCAGCCGCGCCATCATCGACTGTCAATTCCCGGCCCTTGCGCTGGCGGTACAAGGGCGCACCGCAGGTGGCGACACCCGCCCGCTCATGGCGCTGCGTCCCGACACCCTGATTATCGAACCCGATCACGACCGCCTCTCGGTGGTGTGGCGCGCGCTGCTTCCCGACGGCGTGCAGGGCGGCGCGCTGCGTTCGCTGCACTTGTTCAAAACCGGAAGCCCCATGCCATGACATCTCACGCCGCTGCCGATCCTCTGCTCGCTATACGTGCCTTCGGCGCGGTCACCGCCATTGGCAACTCGTCGCTGCAAACGACCGCATCGTGGCTGACCCACGCGCGCAAGCTCAGGCTCATCAAGCTCGACGGTTTCAGCGATCCCTTCACCATCATCGACTGTCACACGGTGACCAGTGGCCTGAGCGGCACGGCGCGCCTTGCCGCATTGTTGGGGTCGGCCGTTGCCGAGGCATTCGACCATGTGATAGCGATGCCAGGGCCTTGCGCCGAGGAGGACGAACGCCTCGAATTGCTGGTGTTGCCCTCCTGGCTTTCGCAACCGGACTGTGAGCACATGAGCGGCTTGCTGGACCAGTGGCTCGGGTCGTACGACGCGTGGTGCGCCGGCACCCGGCACCGCCAGGTAATCCAGGCGGGCAGCCCGGGCGCGTGGATCGCGCTCGAACACGCTTTCCGGGCGATGGCGGCGCGGCCACGGATCACCGAGATCCTGATCGCCGCCGTCGATAGCGCGTGCGAAGCAGCGATCCTGCGCAGCGCGGCCGAGGCCGGCTGGTTGCTGCAGACGGATAACCAGGAAGGATGCATACCGGGGGAAGCGGCCGCCTGCATCAACCTGCGCCGGGTCGGGCAAATCACCGACGTGCCCGCACACGGTTTCGCACTGCACCGACCGACCCTGCGGGCAGCCAACACGCGCCCCTGGCCAAACGAGAACCAAGCTGATCCGACAGCCTTGGCCTACAGCTTGGCCGGCGCGCTTGCATGCGCGTGCCTGGCGGCGTCGGAGATCAGCCATCTGGAAAGCGACATGGACGGCTCCGAGTGGCGCTCGGTGATCGAATCGGCGGCCCTGGAAAGGGTGAGGGCCGGCGAATCGGGCCTGCCGGCGTTTCTACACCCCGCGAAATCGCTGGGACAGCCCGGCGCGGCGCTTGGCCTGCTCTGCTGGATCCTGCCGGTGCTGCTGCATGTTCACAGCGTCGAGCGCGTCAACAGCGTATTGAACTGGACGATCGACGCCAACGGCGACACCGCCGCCTGCGTGCTTGAACGTTCCCCTTACTAATGTCCGGAAACGGGGCAAGCCATGACAACCAACGTTTTCACAAACGGCAAGAGCCTGATTTCGGAATATGCACAAGGAACTGTTAGCCAGCAATTATCACCGGTCGTTCTCAAACCCAAGGCCGACCCCGGCTTCGCACTGCATGCGAACAGCAGCAAAAAAATCGCCAACCCGGCCAATACCGTCAATGATCACAACACGCCGGTAGCGACGGAACACAGCTATCTGGACGACGGCAGGCATGCCGCGAATGTCCTGATGGGCAGATACACTTTTCTGCTCAACGGTCCGAATGGCTTCGGGACGTATGCCAAAAACTTCTGGATGGAGGGCCGCCTGGCGGTCATGGACGGTGTCAGTACCACCGTCAACGTCGTCTGGAGCAAGTTGGCCCCGGAACTGAAAAAGACAGTCGAGAATGCGCACGATATTATCGGCGGCATCACCCCGGAAAGCCTGAAAGAAGCAGGCATTGCCGAAGGCAAGGAAATGCTCGACGAGTTGATGTCGATAGAGACCTTGATTGAACTGGCGAAAACCGCCGCGATGGCGGCGGCAGCGGCGATACCGGTAGTGGGTTGGGTGATTGGTGGCGCAGCGGTGGCAATGCGTGCAAAAAGCGCAGCCGAGACCGCAGCCGATGTCTACGCCGAGTTGAAAGAAATCATGGGGACCTGGGACAAACCCATGACCCCGGCCCAGAAAGCAGTCGCGCGCAAGGCGTTCGAGGGCTGGATACTGCGTGGCGGCGCCAGGGTATTGCTGGCGGTGATTGGCAAGATCAAACTCAAACGATCAGGGAAAGCCAAAACCCTGGCGAAAGACACAGACGAAAAGTACGTCGGCAACAAAAAAGATCCGCCAAAAGAAACCGGTTGCGCGTGCGGCACAAAATCGCCCGTGATCATCGCCAGCGGAGAAAAATCGCTGACCGAAAGCGACTTTTCGCTACCTGGCCTGATCGACCTGGAATGGATCCGCAAGTACCGCTCCGGCGACATACGGTTCGGCTGGTTCGGCCAGGGCTGGAGCACGCCGCTGGCGGTGGAACTGACCCTGTCGGCGCACCAATTGACCTACCACGACGCATCCGGCCGCTGCGTCCCGCTGCCGGCCATCGGGCCAGGTGTCGTGCATGTCGATGCGTACGAAGGCATGACGTTAGCGCACCCGACGCCGGACGAATGGGAACTGGCGTTCAAGGACGGCGAAACGCAACACTTCCGGCGCGTGCGCGACGACCAGTTCGTCTTGCCGCTGGCGCGTATCAGCGACCGCAATGGCAATCTGATCAAGTTCGAGTACGCTGCCCCCCCGGACGATGTATTCCTTCCCTGGCGCGCGCGGGCGATCGTCGACGCCGGCGCACGCCGCTTGCTGCTTGACTGGACCGAGCAAGGCCTGTTGAGACGCGTGTCCGTGCAAGTCGATCCGGTCGCGCCAGCGCTGACGCTGGCAGCGTACAGCTACACCGAATCTGGCGAGCTGGCAACGCAAACCGATGCCAGCGGTGCGCAACGCAGCTACGAATGGCGCCATCATGTATTAACCGCCTACACCAACCTGGACGGCACGCGCTATTGTGCCGATTACGACGAATACTCGCCGGCGGGGCGTGTACTGCGGTCGTATACCGCCGCCGACGGGCTGGGCCTTGCCTTCGACTACAACGAGCGCGCCCGCACCACCAGCGTGACCGACGCCATCGGCAGGGTCACCCGCTACGAATACGACGAGCGCAAGGACATCATCGCCATTGTCGCAGCCGATGGCAGCCGCGCCGAGTCGCCTTACGACGCCAACGGTAACCCGCGTGGACCGGTCGACGCGCTGGGACGGCAAGCGCAGTTTCGTTTCGATGCCGGCGGCAACCTGACCGAGGCTGTCGACGTCACAGGCGCCCGCACCGCCTTTGTGTATGACGCGCGCGATCGCCCAGTCAAATATACCAACGCACTGAAGCATTCGTGGCTGAGCGAGTACGACGGGCACGGCAACCTGGTGGCCGAGGTGGATCCGCTCGGGCAAACCACCCGGTACGCCTACGATGCACGGGGCCTGCCGACATCGGTCACCGATGCGCGTGGCGGCATCGCGAGGCTCGACTGGGACGCGGCGGGAAACTTGACCGTATCGACCGACTGTTCAGGCCAGTCCACGCATTTTGCGTACGACGGCATGGGGCGGGTGGTGAGTGAAACCGACGCGCTCGGGAACTGCACGCAATTCGAATGGGATCTGGCGGGCAATCAAACGGCTCTGATCGAACCTGACGGCGCCACCCACCGCTACGAGTGGAGTGCCGGCGGGAACTTGCTGCGGTATGTCGATCCCTTAGGTGCGGTTACGGCCTATCGGTACAACATCCATGGAGAACCGTGCGAGGAACGTGACGCCAACGGACATAGCGTGAAGTATGTGTACGACGCAGTTGGCAGGCTGGTGCAACTGATCAATGAAAATGGCGAGACCAGCGTCTTTGCATACGATCTCGAGAACCGGCTCACCGACGAGATTGGGTTCGACGGATGCCATCGGCGCTACTGCTACGACTTGGCCGGCTTGCTCAGTCACGAAATCGAAGCCGGAGGTAGCGATCTCGGGCCTGGCAAGGTAACACGCTACCAGCGCGACCCGCTCGGGCGGATGCTTGGCAGGCAGTGCGAGGGAGAGCCGGATTGCGACGCTCACTTCCAATATGATGTGTTGGGAAGTTTGGTCAGCGCCCGCAACGCGAATTCGGAGCTCAGTTTTGGCTACGATGCGCTCGGTCAGCGCCTCAGTGAAACCCAGACGCTGCTCGGCGGTCCCACTGCACAGAAACGTGTCCTGACCCACCGCTACGATGTCCTCGGGAACCGGGTCCAGACCACCTTCCCGGATCAACGCGCCATCCATCGCCTGTTCTATGGGTCCGGGCACCTTCACCAGGTGAATGTCGAAGCGCCGGGCACGCATGATACACACCGCCTCATCGTCGATATCGAGCGCGATGGGCTGCACCGGGAGGTCAAGCGCTACCAGGGACATATCGACAGCCATTTTAGCTACGACCCGATGGGTCGGCTTGCCCGGCAACGTGTGACGGGCACGGCCACTACAACGCGTCGCGGCAGCGCGCACGCGATTGACCGTCAATACCGGTACGATCTCGCCGGCAATTTGGATGTTGCTGACGATGCAGCACGGGGAAAGAAAACCTACACATACGACCGTGGCGGGCGCCTGATTGCCTCAACCGGCAATCGCGACGAATTTTTCGCATTCGATCCAACCGGGAACGTTCGTCCGGTTCAGCCCCAATGCGCACACAGTCCCGTACGCGGAAACCGCGTCGACGTCGTCGAGGACGTGCGCTACACCTACGATTTTTATGGCAACGTCATCACTCGAAACAAGGGTGCGCACGAACAGGCGTTTTTTCGCTGGAATGCGAATCATCAATTGGCCAAATCCATCGTTGTCCGCCACGGCGTGACACGCACGACCAGCTACGAGTACGATGCATTGGGCAGGAGGACGAGGAAAGGCGATGCGTTTGGCGGAACCGTCTACTTGTGGGATGGGGACGTGATGGTCCAAAGCCAGCGCGGCAGCAAGGGCGCCACGTTTCTTTACGAGCCCGGTAGTTTCGTTCCGATGGCGACGCTACAGCAAGACGAGGTTTTTTGGTATCACTGTGACCAGATCGGCACCCCGCTGGAACTGACGAACCAGCAGGGCGAGGTCGTTTGGGATGCCGATTGGACGACCTGGGGCGAGCCGTGGTTGGTGAAATCGGCGCCAACTCATCAAACAGTTACGAACGAAACCTCGGAAACGCAGACGCCGATCGAGCAACCGCTCCGATTCCAAGGACAGCAATACGACGACGAAACAGGGCTGCATTACAATAAGAGCCTCTTGCAAAACTAGCGGAACGGATGAAAATTGCTTGGCAGCGCAAGCGAAAAGGTGGGAGTGGGCGCCCATTTCTGGCATGATTTAGTTTCTGAAGCTTAATCAAAACGCCCACACCATGAATGCTACCCGACCCGCCCTGATCATGCAACGCTGGAACGCAGTTCAATATGACGTGCTGCCGGAACTGTGCGCAGAAGTGGGCGTCGTGACGCCGAAACTTGAGCGCCTTATCTACGTTCTGGAGTGGGCGCGTATCGAGGAATTCGCTGACGATTCCTGGGACGGCATTGGCCGACCGCCGCATGTACGTGCCTGGCTGGCGAATGCTTTCGTGGCGAAGGCGGTGCTGGGCATCACCACCACCGTCGGGCTGGTCGAGCGCCTGACCATGGACAAGACCTTGCGGCGCATTTGCGGATTTCCGCCGTTTGCAAAGCTGCCTTCGGAGGCGACGTTTT
>NZ_WHJF01000519.1:0-296 GCF_011682185.1 Massilia genomosp. 1 | reverse complement strand
GGCGTGGGGGCCAGCAGCTGCGGGTACACCAGTTCGGCCAGGTGCTGGGTGAAGCGCGGGAATTCGGCGTCGATCTTCATCTGCACGCGCGCGGCCATGAAGCTAAAGCCTTCCAGCAGGCGCTCCACGTAGGGATCGGCGCATTCGAAGGCATCGAGGCCCAGGCGGCCGGCGATCTTGGGATAGTCGCGCGCGAACTCGCCGCTCATCTCGCGCAGGTGATGCAGCTCCTGGCTGTAGTAGCGCAAAAAGGCGGGGTTCATGATTGGTGGCGGTCTGTACAGCAAATTTTGCAT
>NZ_WHJF01000518.1:0-297 GCF_011682185.1 Massilia genomosp. 1 | reverse complement strand
ATTTCGACGCCCCAGGTGCGGTTCTTGAAGTATTGCGGCACGAAGGTGAGGTAATTGCCCGGGCCTTTGTCGAGCGCCAGGCCGGTGGCCGGGTCAACCGTTTCGTTGGGGCCGTAGCCGATCTCGTTCCAGTCCTCGCCGCGCTCGCGGCCGTGGCGGGCCAGGCCGCGCGCGCCGAAGCGGGTGACCAGGGTGCCATCGGGCAGGGTGAATTGCAGCGTTTCCAGCGGTTCGGCCGAGGCCGGCAGTGGGGTGAGGGCGCTGCCATTGGCGGGAAACGGGTGCGCCGAGGTGACG
>NZ_WHJF01000517.1:0-297 GCF_011682185.1 Massilia genomosp. 1 | reverse complement strand
CCGTGCTCTTTCAGGTATTCAAATTCCTCGTCAGTGGTGACACCGCGCAGATCGATCCATCTTTGCTCGTAAGGCTCCAATGGACGTTTCAAACCGGCATACGCTTGCGATATGCTGTTGTATTGCGCCAATAATTTAAGCGCTTTCTTGTCAATTGGAGCATTCACTATTTTTCCTTCGCAAGATGCATGCGGAGTTCGCGTGGCTCCGTCATTCAAGCCGTATTTCGGGATAGTCGCCAAACCAGAATGCGAGCGCCTTCTTGTTGACGCCATCGGCGCCGGTCCAGAAATCGAC
>NZ_WHJF01000516.1:0-297 GCF_011682185.1 Massilia genomosp. 1 | reverse complement strand
GTCAGCGATATGCCAACGAACTGCGCCGGCGTCAGCCGCAGCGCGGCGACAAATGGCATCTCGACGAAGTCGTGCTCACCATCAAGGGCAAACACCACTATCTCTGGCGCGCTGTCGACCAGGATGGTCATACGCTGGACGTTCTTGTTCAAAGCAGGCGCAACCGCCAGGCCGCCAAACGGTTCTTTCGTAAGCTTCTCACTGGCCTGTGTTATGCACCAAGGGTTCTGATCACGGACAAATTGAAAAGCTATGCGGCCGCCAAGGTGCAGATCATGCCCGGTGTCGAGCATCGCC
>NZ_WHJF01000515.1:0-299 GCF_011682185.1 Massilia genomosp. 1 | reverse complement strand
GTGAAGTGCGTGAGGTAGCCTTTATGTTCCTCCGTCTCCAGAATGCTCGCGATGCCCAACGCTTCCACCAATACTCTGCATTGATCGTTAGTGGCCTTGAAACCCTCGATTTTTTTCAGATATTTATGCAGATCCTTGGGTTTGGTCTTGGCATCCACCGAACGCAGCGTATCGAGAATGGCATTAAAAATACGGAAGTCATCCGCCGTCGGCTTTTGTTGAGCAAGCTGCAGATGCTGGGCCAGGTGGAACTGGATAACATAAGGCACCTTCAGCAGCCCGATTGATCCATACTTGTA
>NZ_WHJF01000514.1:0-299 GCF_011682185.1 Massilia genomosp. 1 | reverse complement strand
GTCGAAGGCTGCGCCTGCGACAGCGCGGTGTGCCGCAGTGCCTGGGTGCGCAGTTGCTGGTGCAGGATATAGGCGGCCGAATGCAGTAGCAAGCGCATGCAGTTGGCGAGGAAGCTCGTGCATGAGGTCCGGTCGGCGGCCAGGTCGCCCTTGAGGTGCTTGATGTAGTTTTCGGCTTGGCCGCGCGCGCAGTAAATATCTTCGTACAGCATGCCGGCATCGAGTCCCTGTAACGAGGTCACAATGAAACGCGTGTTCTCGCCGAGCGCCATGACCTCGGCCTTGAGCAGTACGCGCCA
>NZ_WHJF01000513.1:0-300 GCF_011682185.1 Massilia genomosp. 1 | reverse complement strand
GGCCCGAGCCCCTGAACGCCGACGCGCGCCGCACCATGACGCGCGTATTTACGCGTTTTAAGACCGGGATGTAATCATTTTGCCTGCATACCGGCGTATGTCCGATAAAATTGCGGCTTTGCCTATTCTTTCATCATTCATATGACGATTGCACAACCCGCAAGCCCGCAGCCATTTCTCCTGATCCGCAACCTCGTCAAGGCCTTTGACGGCGTGCGCGCCGTGAACGACATTTCGCTCGCCATCAACAAGGGCGAGATCTTCGCGCTGCTGGGCAGCTCCGGCTGCGGCAAGTCGACC
>NZ_WHJF01000512.1:0-302 GCF_011682185.1 Massilia genomosp. 1 | reverse complement strand
TAGGCGGATTTATCGCCGTGTTCCTGCTCTTCCTGGTAATGAAGGGCTCTTAGTCATATCGTTATACACATCTTTTTCCGCGCAACGTCATTTCAGCCCGGGGCGGCAATTTCCATGAGGTTTTGCCTAAAAATTAAGCGAAATGCGGGTATTTTAAGATCAACCGCACTGATTCTCTGTCGTTTCATGTCGACGGCGCCCTAGCGATGTCAGGCGCAAGTCGTTGATTTTATTATAAAAAAAGATGTGTATAACGACATGGGTCTAAAGAGGCCGGCTGACTTTGATCCTCTTTTAATTGA
>NZ_WHJF01000511.1:0-302 GCF_011682185.1 Massilia genomosp. 1 | reverse complement strand
AGCCGGGCCTGGCCTGGGATGGCCCGATGGGCGTGTTGATCAATCGCGGCTCCGCATCGGCGTCCGAAATCTTCGCCGCCGCCATCCAGGATTACGGCCGTGGCCTGGTGATGGGCGAACCGAGTTTCGGCAAGGGCACTGTCCAGACCCTGGTCAACCTCGACCGGGGCAATCCGGGCGAAAAAGCGCGCTACGGCGAACTCAAGATGACCATCGCGCAATTTTTCCGCATCAACGGCGGTACCACGCAGTTGCGCGGCGTCACGCCCGACATCAAGATGCCGGTCACCTCCGATCCGGAA
>NZ_WHJF01000510.1:0-302 GCF_011682185.1 Massilia genomosp. 1 | reverse complement strand
TGTCGCGCACCACAATGCCAATCCGAAGCCATTTATTTGGACAGCAACTGCGCGCGATATCCTGCAAAAGGTAATTCGCGCCAACAGCCGCTTAAGCGGCAAACAGAATGCAACACTACACTAGCGGTGGGCAACGCAGCAAGGGGCCGCTTATGGAAGCTAGAAATTACAAGAATTGGTGATTAGCGCTGATCTTCAGCATAACTGAACTTTGGTCGCCGTTACGTGTCCAACCTTGCATATGCGTGCGCGGTGGCGCAGGCGGGAGAAGATTATGGCGACGATGAATCGGGTTCAGTTTC